>UQXC01000038.1 GCA_900544995.1 uncultured Collinsella sp.
TGAACTGCACCCCAAAACTTGGACGGCTTAAATAAGAACTACGCCGCAAGGGACTGTCTCCGGAACTCCTCCGGGGTCAGTCCCTTCAGTTTAACCTGGCGCCTCCTCGTGTTCCAATGGACCACGAAGTCGTCGAGGTCCGCCTTGAAGGACTCGAAGTCCGGCCACGTCCTTCCGCGGAAGAACTCGTCCTTGATGTGGCCGAACACCTGCTCCGTCGCGCCGTTGTCGATGCAGTTGCCCTTCCGGGACATGCTCTGCACCACGCCGGCCTCCTCCAACCGCCTGCACCAACCGGCCTGCTGGTACTGCCAGCCCATGTCCGAGTGCAGGATCGGCCTGGAGCCCTTGGGCTTCTTTGACACGAGCTGGTCGAGCAGCTCGTGCTGCTGAGCCATGTTGGGGTGCAGCGACGTGGACCAGGCGACGATCTCCTTGCTGCCGAAGTCGTAGACCGGCGCGAAGTAGGCCTTGCCCCAGGGCTGCTTGAACTCGGTGACGTCGGTGCCCATCTTCTCCCACGGCCCGTCGGCGGCGAAGTCGCGCCCGATGACGTTCTCGAAGGTCTTTCCGACCTTGCCCCTGTACGAGTTGTACCTGTGGTAGTCGGTCTCGCGGCGGATCCCGCAGCTGATGCCCATCTCGCGCATCATCTTCAGCACGGTCTTGCAGGCTATGCGCACGCCCTGCTCGGCGCGCAGGCACATGGCGATCTGCCTGTGGCCGCACCCGTTGGCGGTGCGCGAGAATATCTCGGCGGCGGCCTCCCAGAGCTCGGGCCTGGTGGGAGCCATCGGGTGCGACAGCGCGTAGTAGTAGCTCGACCTCGCCAGGCCGGCGCACTCCAGCAGGCACCCCAGCCCGTACCCCTCTTCGCGCAGGGCGCTCACGGCCTCGACCTTCGCCCTGGTCAGAGTCCGTCCCTCTCGACCAGGGCACGCAATTTTTTTAGGTAGGCCACCTCGGTCTCGAGCCTTCGGCAGCGCTCCTCGAGCTCCTGCTCGCGCGTGCGCGGCCTCGCCTTGGAACCGCTCGGCCGGCCCTTGGGCCTCGGGCGCAGGGCCTCCGCGCCGCCCTCGCGGTAGAGCGCGCACCATCTCTTGAGCGGCGCCAAGGACATGACCCCGAACGCCTCCATGGCGTCCCGCTTGCTCATGCCGCCGTCGACCACGGCCGAGGCGGCGGCGACCTTCTGCTCGTATGTGTACCTGGCCTGCTTGCCGTCCATGGATAGCAGCACCTCGCTTCCGAACGACCGGTATACGTAGAGCCATTGTCTCACGGTGTCGCGCGGGACCGACAGCGCCTTCGCCGCCGACTCGGAGCCGTGGCCTCGCTCGAAGAGCCCGATCGCCGCCTTCCTGGCCTCGATGTCGTGCTTCACCCTCAAGTCGACTCGCATAAAAAGCCTCCCATTTCTCATGTCCAAGAAATGGGAGGCAGTTCATATTAAACTGCTCGGGGGCCTTTTAGTTTAAAGCGACCTGGTGGACGGTCTTTATACCGGCAAACAATATAGGGGGTACCGACCAACGTCGATACCCCCTTACAAGCCACTATGTCAGCGCGCGCAGTGCCGAGCGCTCGACCCGCACGCCTACTTGCGAGAATTGCTCAGCTTATTGATCAGCGCCTCGAGACGCTCGCCGTCCTCGGCCGTCTGGGCAATAACCAAAATCGTATCGTTGCCGGCAAGCGAGCCAAGCACATCGGGCAACTCTGCCGCATCAACGGCGGCGGCGATGCCGGAAGCCGTGCCAGGCTGAGCCTTGATCATAACCAGATTATCGGTACGCAGAACGCCCGTAACGAGCTCGGAAACCATACGCTGCAGGTGCAGATCCTCTGCCAGAACATAGATGCCCTCAGGGAGCTTACGCAGCCCCATGTCGGCAATATCACGAGAGACAGTCGCCTGCGTGCAATCAAAACCCATAGCACGGAGCTCATCGACCAGCACGCGCTGCGTGCGGACGTCCTTATTGCGCACAATATCTCTAATGGCATCCTGGCGCCCATTGCGTTTTTTAGCCATACAAACCCTCACTCCAAAAGATGGCGGAGACAATCAATCAGTGATTGAATAGTTTAACGCTATTTGAAGGCTTTTGTGTATAAGAACGCATTTCGAAACAATTCTATGCAAGTTTGTTTCGAAATGAGCCGTTTAGGCGGTTTTTGCGCCCGTCCGGTTAAGAAAAGCTGCCAGATGCGTACACATCACGCAGCGCGCGGGCTTGGCGCTGGCGATCGGCCCAAACAACAGACCGAGCCCCCGATGGTTATCCTTGAGCGCGGCGACCATCTGACGGGTTCGAGGCGCCTCGAGCATATCACGCATGCGGGCGGAACGCTCGATTGACGACACTCCATGCGGGCTCAGACACAAATTCTCGATGCAGGCGACCAGTCCGGTAAAGTAGAACTTTTGGCTTGCTAGCTTGAGCCGACCACCGCTATCTGCTTCCGAGAGTGAGTCCGCAAGCTCGTCGAGCGCTCGGGTATCATCAGATACCTTGGCATACATGGTGGGATCAAAGGCATCTGTAAGCTTAGGTGCCGCCGCGTGGAAACAAGCGTCGCCGCATCCGGAGACGCGCTGCGCCCGCGAGAGCGAGCACGCCATAAACCCAACTGTGCGAAACGCCTTGTCGTACAAAAGGCATGCCTCAAACAACGGACGGCTATACATCACGCCAGAGGTCTGAACGACTAGGCCGCCTAAAATCAACTGGGACAGCCCGGTCACCATCGAAGACTTGTCTCCAATGACAATAGGGGCAACATCCAAGACGCGCGAATGGCGCTCTCGATGTGCATCATAGCGGTCGAGCGACACCGTGGGGAAAACTATGTCTGCCGCAGTATCGCACGCGATATCGACCATCTTGGAAAGGGACTGCGGAGCAAACCACTCATCGGCGTTCATGGCGATGATTTGAGAGCCACGCGAGGCAGCAAAACCGGCACGAAGACAAGCACCGCGCTTCGAGTCCTCGACGTCAATCAAATCAATATGGATGTCCCTGTCGGCAGCAACTTGAAGCGAATGGCGCACACCGGGCGCAGCATCGCGGCAGACAACGACAATCTGCAAATCGTAGAGGTCTTGGTTCTGGATACTCTCGAGCGCACGCATCGCATAGCTGGGCGAACCTTCTACCACAAGGATCACCGAAAGTCGCGGATGCGAGCCACGTCGAACCAAGTTATCCGTCCTCTCGACAGCAATGAATCAAACCGTGGTTCATGGTACACCCCGGCAATAAAAGCAATGAGACACCGGTTGTATTGCACGCCAAGAACAGATGTTGCACACGCGCAGCCCACAGATGACGGGTGTCGACGCACGACGCGTCGAGCCCTCCCCTAGTCGAGCACGACAAGCTCGGCGGGATCGTAATCCACGCCCATAAACGTAAGGCCGCAGGCAGGAGCCGTGGGGCCCGCAGCGGTACGGTCGCAAGCATCGATGACCTCGCGCATCCACTCGGGTTCACGGCGATGCATGCCAATCTCGACAAGCGTGCCCACGATCGTGCGGACCATCGAATGCAGAAACGCATTGCCCTCGATGGTAAACGTCAGGATGTCCTCGCCAAACGCAACCTCATGGCCAAACTCGGCACGCATCACGCAGCGATGCGTGGGCTTGCCAACGGCCGAGGCAACCTTGCAAAAGCTCTTAAAGTCCTGCTCACCCAAAAGCGCGGGACAGGCCGCAGACATGGCCTCGACGTCCAAGGGATAGCGATGCCACCACACGGCACCCCGTGAGAGCACGGGACGCGCGTCGCGATCGGCAATACGGTACGTATATGTACGTGAACGCGCATCAAAGCGTGCAGAAAAGCCTTTACGGGCCCTGTAGACCTCGTTTATGGCGATATCTTTGGGCAGCAGGGCATCCATAGCCCGCAACCACCTACGGCGCGTCAAGGCGAGCTCAGCGTCCGTTACGGGCACGCTGATGTACTGAGCCACGGCATGTACGCCGGCATCGGTACGCCCCGCGCACGTCAGATCGATCGGGCGGCGAAGCAGCGTCTCGATGGCTCGACGTAGCTCACCCGCAACCGTCGTCTGTCCCGGCTGCTCGGCAAATCCGCTATACGACGAGCCATCATAGGCCACGCGAAATACGAGCGTGGCGTCAAGCTCGGAAATCGAATTGAAATCAGACGGCGCAGTCATGGGCGCTCCCAACAAACAAGCAACGGTATCGCGACAAAAAAAGAGGGGTACGCGAACGTACCCCTCGAATATAGCCTATGCAGACGGAATGTCTACTCAGCGGTCTCCTCGGCAGCAGTCTCCTCGACAGCCTCGACCTTCTTGGGAGCAGCGGCCTTCTTGGGGGCCGGAGCAGCCTTCTTGGCCTTAGGCGTGCAAGGCTCGGTGACGAGCTCCATGATAACGATGGGAGCGTTGTCGCCCTTGCGGTTGCCGAGCTTCATGATGCGCGTGTAACCGCCGTTGCGGTCCTGCCACATGCCCTGAGCAGCCTTGTCGAAGATCTCGGCAACGAGCTGCTTATCGCCGAGCTTGGCGATAGCCAGACGACGAGAGTGCAGGTCGCCCTTCTTGGCCCAGGTGATGATCGGATCGACGACCGAACGCAGCGCCTTAGCGCGGGTCTCGGTGGTCTTGATGCGGTCGTTCTCGAAGAGGGCCTTAGCAAGGCTCTTCTTCATGGCCTTGGTGTGGCTCGCATCGGTGCCGAGCTTCAGGCCCTTCTTAACGTTGTGACGCATGGTCTAGTTTCTCCTCAAATATGCGAAGCATTAAGCCTTCAGGCTCAGGCCCATGGACTCAAGCTTGTCCTTTACTTCCTCGATCGACTTAACACCGAAGTTACGGATGTTGAGCAGATCGTTCTCCGAGAACTCAACGAGCTGACGGACCGAGTGAATGCTGGCGCGCTTAAGGCAGTTGTAGGAACGGACGGAAAGGTCCAAATCCTCGATCTGCTTGTCCAGCTCGGCGTTGTCGTTGGTGACCTCGGGAGCGAAGATCGAAGCCTCCTCCTCGACCTCGGGGGTCTCGGCAAGGTTCATAAAGGCGGCCATATGCTGGTTGATGATATTGGCAGCCTGGACCACGGCGTCGCGCGGGGCGATGGAGCCGTTGGTCTCGATCTCGAGGACAAGGCGGTCGTAGTCGGTGTGCTGACCGACACGGCAAGCCTCAACGAGCTTGGCGCAACGGGAAACCGGCGAGTACAGCGAGTCGACGTGGATCACACCGATGGGATCGTTGTCGCGCTTGTTGGCCTCGCCAGAAACATAGCCGCGGCCATAGCCGATGCGCATGCTCATGGTGAGATGGCCACCCTCGGTGAGCGTAGCGATGTGCTGCTCGGGGTTGACCAGCTCAAACTCGGACGGAATAAAGAAGTCCGCACCGGTGACCTCGCAGGGGCCGTCAACCGAGATGGTGGCGGTCGCCTCGTCGGTCGTGCCGAGAGCCCTGAAGACAAGACCCTTGACATTCAGGACGATGTCGGTGACATCCTCGACCATGTTAGGGATGGTCATGAACTCGTGCTGCGCGCCATCGATCTGAATAGCCTCGACGGCGGCACCCTCGAGCGAGGACAGAAGAACGCGACGAAGGGAGTTACCCAGCGTATCGCCGTAGCCACGCTCGAGCGGCTCGACGGAGACACGAGCAGACGTCTCGTTGATCTCTTCGACCTGAACCTGAGGCCTAATGAATTCTGACATGTATTACCTCCAGCCTCAGCAGCCCGGATGGACTACTTAGAGTAGAGCTCGACGATGAGCTGCTCGTTGATATCACCGCTGATCTGCTCACGCGTCGGCAGAGCGAGCACGTTACCAGACAGCTTCTCGATATCGACCTCGAGCCAGCCAGGGACCTCAAAGCGCTCGGAGGAAATCAGGGCCTCCTTGATGGGGAGGAGGTCACGGAACTTCTCGCCGACAGCGACGACGTCGCCGGCCTTGACGCGGTAGGACGGGATGTCCACGCGCTTGCCGTTCACGGTGAAGTGACCGTGACGGACGGACTGACGAGCCTCTTTGCGGGTGCGGGCGAAGCCAAGACGGAAGACAACGTTGTCGAGGCGAGACTCAAGAATAATCATGAGGTTCTCACCGGTGACGCCGTTCATCTTACGGGCCTTGTTGAAGTAGCCGTGGAACTGCTTCTCCAGAACGCCATAGATGAACTTGACCTTCTGCTTCTCGCGCAGCTGCATGCCGTACTCAGATTCCTTGCGACGGCGCTTGGGCTGACGGATAGATTCCTTCTTGCTGCTGTAACCGAGCTCAGCGGGATCGATCCCGAGCTGACGGCAGCGCTTAAGAACAGGAGTCCTGTCGATTGCCATATTGATACGATCCTTTCAGTTACACGCGGCGACGCTTCTTGGGGCGGCAGCCGTTGTGCGGAATGGGGGTCTTGTCCTGGATGCTCGAGACCTCGAGGCCAGCAGCCTGGAGGGAGCGGATGGCGGTCTCACGACCGGAGCCGGGGCCCTTGACGAAGACGGAAACCTTCTTCATACCGTGCTCCATGGCCTGCTTGGCAGCAGCCTCGGCAGCCATCTGGGCAGCGAACGGCGTGGACTTACGGGAGCCCTTGAAGCCCACCTGGCCAGCCGACTTCCAGGAAATGACGTTGCCCTGGGGATCGGTGATCGAAACGATCGTGTTGTTGAACGTAGAACGAATGTGAGCCTGGCCCACGGAAATGTTCTTACGGTCCGCGCGCTTCAGACGGGCAGCGCGAACGTTCTTCTTAGCAGTAGCCATCTATCTAGCGCTCCTTATTTCTTCTTCTTAGCACCGATCTGACGCTTCGGGCCCTTGCGGGTACGAGCGTTAGTGTGGGTGCGCTGGCCGCGGACCGGGAGGCCCTTGCGGTGACGAAGGCCGCGGTTGCAGCCGATGTCCATAAGGCGCTTGACGTTCTGGTTGCGCTCACGGCGGAGGTCGCCCTCAACCATGATCTGGTTCTTATCGATATAATCGCGGATGGCGTTAACCTCATCCTCGGTGAGGTCCTTAACGCGCGTATCCACGTTAACGTTGCACTCGACGCAAATCTTCGTCGCAGTGGTGCGGCCGATGCCGTAAATGTAGGTCAGACCGATCTCAACGCGCTTCTCACGCGGGAGGTCGACACCATTAATACGGGCCAACGTAGTCTCCTCTCTTAACCCTGACGCTGCTTATGACGGGGGTTCTCGCAAATGACGAGGACCTTGCCATGGCGCCTAATGATTTTGCACTTATCGCACATCTTCTTGACCGAAGGACGTACCTTCATCGTTCTTCCTTTCGGTAGCGCTCAAACTACTTCCCTACTATCTACTCGCCCAGCCGCAGGCGTTTAAAACTATGGCTGGTCTTCACACACAATCCGACCGTAGGTTGAGCTAAGCCTGCAGTCGGAAATGGAGTGCGTGTATGCGTGCCGCTATTTGTAGCGATAGGTGATGCGGCCGCGGGTCAGGTCGTACGGGGAAAGCTCCACGACAACCCTGTCACCGGGGAGAATACGGATGTAATTCATTCGGATCTTGCCAGAAATGTTGCACAGAACCGAATGACCGTTCTCGAGCTCGACCTTAAACATGGCATTGGGCAGCGGTTCCTTTACCGTACCCTCGAGCTCAATTGCGTCTTCCTTCTTCACAAGCAATCATCTTTCTCTAGAAAACGACAGCGATTGAGTATTCTACAACACGTATGCACGCATCGTAATAACTTCGTAATGGCTCCACAACTAAGTGGAACTTGTTACATTTGAAATGTAAAACAAAGCCGTTCCCTGATGCCCAAGATCGCCTTGAAATGAGAAGGCATAGACCTTGGGGTCATGCCTTCGAAATTGAAAGGCGAGGTTGGGCATCAGGGGGCGGCGACTTTTACATTTCACCGCCTTGCAAGGAACACCAAGCACCTTGGGCATCCGTGGTGAGAATCACCGGACCGTCATTGGTAATGGCGACGGTGTTCTCGTAGTGCGCGGCGGGCAGGTGGTCGTTGGTCGTAACAATCCAACCGTCGGAGCCCGTGCTCACATGGTTGGAACCCATCGTAACCATCGGCTCGATGGCAATGACCATGCCGGCCTGGAGGCGAACGCCCCTCCCCTTCTTTCCATAGTTAGGAACATTGGGGTCCTCGTGCATCACGCGGCCAATGCCATGGCCCACATAATCACGAAGCACGCCGTAACCGTGAGACTCGGCGAGGGACTGAACGGCATAACCGACGTCCCCGATATGGTTACCGGGAACAGCCTGCTCGATGGCAGCCTTAAGGCAATCGCGCGTGACCTCGCACAAAGCCTTGGCTTCGGGCGTGGGGGTGCCGACGAAAAACGTCCAAGCGTTATCGCCGACCCAACCGTCGACAACGGCTCCCGTATCGATGGAGATGATATCGCCATCGCGCAGGATCATATCGGGGTTGGGAATACCGTGGACCACGGCATCGTTGATCGATGCGCATATGGTCCCCGGGAACCCGCCGTAGCCCTTAAAGGCCGGGGTGCCGCCATGCATGCGGATAATCTGCTCCGCGAGCTGATCGAGCTCAAAGGTGGAAACGCCGGGACGCACCATGGCTCCAACGTGGCGGAGCGCCATCTTAGATAGCGCTCCTGCCTTCTTCATCTGCTCGATTTGCGTTGCAGACTTAATCTTGATCATAGACCGAGAGCCTCTTTGACATCCCCGTACACGGTCTCGCGAGCCTGGTCACCGTTGACCGACTTGAGCAGACCCTGGCCACGATAGTAGTCGACGAGCGGGCTCGTGGACTTCTCGTAGACGTCGAGACGGTTCTTGATGGTCTCGGGCTTGTCGTCGTCGCGCTGATACATCTCGCCACCGCACTTGGGGCAGGTGGCATCGGCAGCGGTGCCGGTGTAACCGCAGGCGCGGCAGGTGCGACGCGAAGACAGACGATCGATAATGACCTCGGGGGCCACATCGACCAGAAGGGCGCAATCGATCTCGCGACCCATGGCGGAGAGCTCGGAATCGAGCGTCACAGCCTGGGCGGTGTTGCGCGGGAAGCCGTCGAGGATGAAGCCCTGCTGGGCGTCATCGGCGGCAAGGCGCTCCTTGACAAGGTCGATCACGAGCTGGTCGGGAACGAGCTCGCCAGCGTCCATGTACTTCTTAGCCTGAATACCAAGCTCGGTGCCACCCTTGACGGCAGCACGCAGCAGGTCGCCCGTGGAAATATGGGCGACGCCAAACTCGGCGACAAGCTCCTGTGCGACGGTGCCCTTACCGGCACCCGGAGCTCCGAGCAATACGAGGTTCATGAGCAATCCTCCTCTAGCCTATTTAAAGAATCCATCGTAATCATACATCTTGATCTGGCCTTCGAGCTTATCGACCGTGTCGAGCACGACGCCGACCATGATGAGGATGGACGTGCCGCCAAATGCCTGAATCAGCTGGTTACCCGTGAAGGAGAAGATGATCGAAGGCACGATGGCGATGAGCGCCAAAAAGACAGCGCTGGGAAGCGTAATCTTGTTGAGCGCGTTCTTGATGTAGGCCGCGGTAGCCCTACCCGGACGCACGCCCGGAATAAAGCCGCCCTGCTTCTTAAGGTTGTCGGCCGTATCATCGGGGTTGAACACCATGGAGGTGTAGAAGTACGCGAAAAACACGATGAGGACAACGTTAAGCACCCAGTTGAGCCAGCCGCGCGAAAGCGCAGAGGCAACTGCCTGGATCCAGCCGATGCCGGGGAAGAACACGGCAATCTGAGCCGGGAAGTACAGCAGCGCCGAAGCGAAGATGATCGGCACGACACCCGCGGTGTTGACCTTGATGGGCAGGTAGGTGGTCTGACCACCCATCATGCGACGGCCCACGACGCGCTTAGCGTAGGAGACCGGGATGCGGCGCTGGCCGCGCTCAAGGAAAACAATCAGCGGGATAACCAGCAGGATGATGGCGCAGATGATCACCATGGTGATGATGCCACCGGCATTGCCCTCGGTGCTGGAGAAGATAGCCTGCGGCAGGCCGGCCATGATGTTCGCAAAGATGATCAGCGACATGCCATTGCCGATACCGCGCTGGGTGATGAGCTCACCAATCCACATGATCAGCATGGCGCCCGCGGTGAGCGTACCGACGATCATGAGGTCGAAGATGATCTCGGGAGCGCCGGCGCCATTAAAGCTGATGCCGAAGCTCTTAAAGAGGAAGAGGTAACCCACGGAGTTGAGGATTGCCAGAGCCAGGGTGAGGTAACGCGAATACTGCGTAATCTTGGTCTGACCGACCTCGCCCTCGCGGGCAAGCTCATGCAGGGAAGGCACGACGGCCTGGAGCATCTGGAGGATGATCGAGCTGGTGATGTAAGGCATGATGCCCAGCGAAAACACCGACACATAGCTCAACGCGCCGCCAGAGAAAAGATTCAGGAGGGCCATAGCACCTGCGGCGACCGAATTGTTATCGGTCGAGAAAAGGCCCAGCATCCCCTGGAAGGGAATGCCGGGCACAGGAACGTGCGCACCAATGCGGTACACGACGAGCATAGCTATGGTAAAAAGAATCTTTTCGCGCAATTCTTTGATGCGGAAAGCATTCTTAAGACCATTTAGCACGGCAGCTCGACCTTTCCGCCGGCGGCCTCGATCTTGGCCTGCGCAGAAGCGCTGACCTTGTCGACCTTGACCGTGAACTTCTTGGTGAGCTCACCATTGCCGAGCACCTTGACGGGCTCGAATTCGCTCTTGGTGATGCGAGCGGCCTTAAGAGCGGCACCGTCGATCACAGCGCCATCCTCGAACTTACGCTCGAGACGCTCAACGTTAACAGCGGTGTACTCGATACGACGGGGGTTGCGGAAGCCCGGAAGCTTGGGCAGGCGCATAGCCAGCGGAGTCTGGCCACCCTCGAAGCCGGCACCCTTGGTGCCGCCAGAGCGGGAACCCTGGCCCTTCTGGCCGCGGCCAGAAGTGGTGCCGTGACCCGAAGAATTGCCACGGCCGACGCGCTTACGGTTCTTGGTGGAACCGGGCGCGGGAGTAAGATCGTGAAGCTGCATTTGCTACTCCTCTACAATCTCGACAAGGTGCTTGACCTTGAAGATCATGCCGCGGACGGACTCGTTGTCAGCAATCTCGCGAACCTCGCGGATCCTGTGGAGACCGAGGGCACGGACAGTACGGACCTGGTCCTGCTTGCAACCGTTGGTGCTGCGGACCTGCTTGATCTTGATGGTGTCAGCCATGCTTAGTTCTCCTTACCGACGAACATCTCGGAGACCGTCAGGCCACGGCGAGCCGCGACGTCCTCAGGGCTGGAGAGCTCCTTGAGGCCCTCGACGGCAGCCTTGATGATGTTGAGGCCGTTGTCGGTACCGAGGGACTTGGACAGGACGTTCTTGATGCCAGCAAGCTCAAAGAGGGGACGCACAGCGCCGCCGGCGATAACGCCGGTACCCTCGACAGCGGGCTTGATGATGATGCGGCCGGCACCAAAGTGGCCGAGAACCTCGTGCGGGATGGTGCCCTGCTCGGTCACCGGCACGTGGAACATGTTCTTCTTGGCATCGAGAGATGCCTTGGAGATGGCCATGGGCACCTCAGCGGACTTGCCCATGCCAACGCCGACGTTGCCCTTGCCGTCGCCAACGACGACGAGAGCGACGAGGCTCATGCGACGACCACCCTTGACGGTCTTCGACACGCGGTTGATGTAAACGACGCGCTCCTCGAACTCGGAGGCCTCGCGCTGCTGCTTCTGATTACGAGCCATGTGCTACATACCTCCTAGAACTCGAGACCGGCGGCACGAGCACCGTCGGCGAGGGCCTTGACGCGGCCATGGTAGATACGGCCACCGCGATCGAAGGCGACCTTGGTGATGCCGGCCTCGATGGCGCGCTTGCCAACGAGCTGACCGACCTTCTCCGCAGCCTCCTTGTTCGAGGTGTGGGTGCCCTTGAACTCGGCCTCGAGGGTCGAGGCAGAGACGAGCGTCAGGCTGGAGCCCTTGCTGTCGTCGATGATCTGGGCATAGATGTTGGCGTTAGTACGGGTCACGCGAAGACGCGGACGCTCGGAGGTACCCGAGACCTTGCCGCGAACACGACGCTGACGACGCTTGAGGCCTTCCAGCTTCGCCTTATGCTTGTTCATACGTAAACTCCTAAAAAGGTTGATCTTGCCAGCACCTGACGGGGTGCTGGTCTTATGCGAGTGAGTCGGTTACGACTACTTGGCGGCCTTACCCAGCTTGCGGCGGATGTGCTCGCCAACGTAGTGGATACCCTTGCCCTTGTAAGGCTCGGGAGGACGATGGCCGCGGATCTCAGCGGCGATCTGACCGACCTGCTGCTTATTGATACCCTTGACGTTCACGTGGGTGTTGTCGGGAACCTCGAAGGTGATGCCCTCAGGAGCCTCGACGATCACGGGGTGCGAGAAGCCCAGGGAGAACTCGAGGTTCTTGCCCTTCTGCTGCACGCGGTAACCGACGCCGGCGAGCTCGAGCTTCTTCTCGAAGCCCTCGGAAACGCCAACAACCATGTTATGGATGAGGGCGCGGGTGAGGCCGTGGCGGGCACGGGTCTCACGCTCGTCGTCGGGACGGGAAACGGTGAGGACGTTGTCCTCGACGTTGATAGCGAGCTTCTCAAAGACATCGAGCTCGAGCTGGCCCTTGGGGCCCTTGACGACAACGTTGTTGCCGTTGACTGCCACTTCGACTCCGGCGGGAATCTGGACAGGCTTATTACCGATACGAGACACGGTGATCTCCTTTCCTTCTACCTACCGAGCGAATTACCAGACGTAAGCGATGATCTCGCCGCCGACGTTGTGCTTGCGAGCATCGCGGTCGGTCATGACGCCATGGCTGGTGGAAATAATGGCGGTACCAAGGCCACCGCGGACGCGGGGCATGTCGGCAACGCCGGTGTACTTACGCAGGCCCGGCTTGGAAATGCGGCGGATGCCGTTGATGACCTTAGCCTTCTTGGGACCATACTTAAGCGTGATGTGCAGAGTCTTCTGGGGAACGGTGTCCTCGACATCGTAGCCCTCGATGTAGCCCTCCTCGTGCAGAACACGAGCGATCTCGACGAGCTTCTTGCTGCTCGGCATGGAGACCGTGGCCTTGTTCACAGAGTTAGCGTTACGGATGCGCGTAAGCATATCTGCGATCGGGTCTGTAAGGTTCATACAGATTCTCCTTCGTTCTTGATGAACACGTGCTCTTGGTTCTTCGCCGCCCTTAACGGCAAAGCCTTTTTAGCGCGTTTTCCCTGTTCCAAACTGATGCTTGAAACGCTGGTAGTGACTTACCAGCTGGCCTTCTTAACGCCGGGAAGCTCGCCCTTGAGTGCAAGCTCGCGGAAGCAGACACGGCACAGGCCGAACTTGCGGTACACAGAGTGCGGACGGCCGCAGCGCTGGCAGCGCGTGTACTCACGAGTAGAGAACTTCTGCTTGCGATTGCACTTGACGATCATCGATGTCTTAGCCACTTATATCCTCCTCACATAGAGTATTGTTCGCCCCAAGCGCCGCCCCCTTGTGGGAACGGCGCTTATAGGGCAGGTGAACCTATTTCTTGAACGGGAAACCGAAGGCGTCCAGAAGGGCCTTGGCCTCCTCATCGGTGTTGGCGGTGGTCACGAAAGTGATGTCCATACCACGCTGGTGATCGACGGAATCGAAGTCGATCTCGGGGAAGATGAGCTGCTCGGTGACGCCCATGGAGAAGTTACCACGGCCGTCGAAGCTCTTGGCGGAAATGCCGCGGAAGTCGCGGATACGGGGGATCGCGACGGAGGTCAGACGATCGAAGAACTCCCACATACGGTCGCCACGCAGGGTAACCTTGCAGCCGATCGGCATACCAGCACGCAGGCGGAAGGTAGCGATGGACTTACGGGCACGGGTGATCATCGGCTGCTGTCCGGTGATGGCGCGCAGGTCGCGCACGGCACCGTCGATGGCCTTGGAATCGGTAGCGGCCTCGCCGACACCCATGTTCACGACGATCTTCTCAAACTTGGGGATCATCATGACGTTCTCGTACTGGAACTTGTCCTGAAGCTGCTGCTTGACCTCGTTGTTGTACTTGGTCTTCAGACGCGGCACATACTTCTCTTCTGCCATTGTTCACTCCTTCTTGGGGTTTTAAGCACGGGGCGTGGCCACGATGGGTTGTCCTCGTGCCTCCTGGCTGCATCCGCGCCGCTCATGGCATTTTGCGGTTTGGACTCGACACAGCAGGAGCCGACAAAACAATCGGTACTATACGCGCATCGGGAGTGTATTTCCAGAAAAACCTCGTCTGCCTGCACAACTCCACAACTCCCCCGCACAAATGGGTGCCAACAAGCAGTTGCGGTGAAATAGGGACTGTTGGGCGGCCTAACAGGCTTAAACAATCCGTATTTCACCGCAACTTATTGGTGGGGATGCGATTAGCGCTTGCGGGGGACGAGTTTGGTGCGGCGCAGGTGAATCATCTCGGCGGCGATGGAGATGGCGATCTCCTTGGGGTCCTCGGCCTCGATGGCAACGCCGATCGGCAGGTGCAGCTCGTCGATCTGGTCCTGCGTAAAGCCTTCCTGCTCCAGGCGGGCACGCACAAAGGCCGTCTTGCGGCGCGAACCCAGACAGCCCAGGTAGGCAGGCTTGGCGTGCATGGCCTGAATCACCACGTCGATATCGGACTTGTGGCCTGCTGTGGCCACGACCACCAGGTCGCGCGGGCCGATGGGGCACTGCTCGCTCAGGTTCTTGTAATCGACCAGGCGACGATCGTAGACACCGGGCACCCATTCGGGCGTCAACGTGCCGGGGCGGTCGTCGCACGCCACGACGGCAAAGCCCGCCGCCGTGAGCACGCGCGCCGTCGCGGCGCCCACGTGTCCGCAGCCAAAGATGTAGGTCAGGCCCTCGGGGCAGAGCGTCTCGATGTGCGCCGCGGGAATCTCAGAGGCCGCGTTGGTGTAGGTGACCTTACTCCCCTCCTCCACCAGCGAAAGCCCGGGGCAGCCCGCAATGGTGCGGCGCGATTCCTCGCCATGGTACTCGGCCACATCGCCCTCGAGCGCGCTCGCGATAAACGGCTTAAAGTCGATGACGAAGTCGCCGATGCGCCGATAGACCAAGACGTCGGTAATTTCCTGGAACAACGGTGCCTGGATCGCATCCAGATGCAGATAGCACAGGCAGATGGCTCCGCCGCAGATCATACCGGTATCTGAGTTCTCGCCGCCCATGGTGTAGCGGACCAGACGCGATTGCCCCGCGGCCAGCAGCTCTCGCGCCTCGTCCAGCGCAAAGAGCTCGATCTTGCCGCCGCCGATGGTGCCCGCCTGGCTACCGTCGGCAAAGACGGCCATCCAGGCACCCACGCCGCGCGGCGACGACCCCGCCGTGCCGGCCACGACCACGAGCTCGCACGTCTCGCCAGCACGCAGGGCGACAAGCGCCGCATTCACAACATCGAGCTTTTCCATTGCCGCCTTCTATCCTCTAAAGATATCGGTGAGCATAGCGAGCGCCTCGAGCACGCCGCCGCCGACCGACGTCGCCTTGTCCGAAATATAGTTGATATAGCTGGCATCGCCGCGCGGATCGACGTCGGCACATTTAAAGCCCTCGGTCACCTGAACGCCGTCGGCCAAAAGACCGCGCAAGCAGCCGTCAATCTGCGTGACCATGGGAGTATCGCCCGCGTAGCCAATCACGTCTCCGGCGCGCACGATGTCGCCGATTGCGCGGTCGGACCGAAACACGCCGGCGGCGGGGCTGTGGATAACGCGCTCCTTGCCATAGCCGGCGATAATGCCCGGCACGCCCGTGTTGGGCTGGGGCGAACCTTGAGTAATGACACGGCCGAGAAAATGCCCGCGCATGGTCTCGACCACGGCGTCGCAGTCAACCGGCGCGGTAAAGCCCGGCCCCACGGCGATGACGACAGGTGCCATGTCGCGCGTGGTGCCCAGGTTGCGCTTGGCCAAAATCGCGTCGACCACAGCCGCGGGCTTAAGCTCATCGAGCATCTTGGCCTGGGGGTCCACCACAACGGCGACGTCTCCAGCCTCGGTAATCGCAAGCGCCTCAGCCGGCGTCTGTGCCAAGCGAGCGCGAATGCCTTCGACCTCGACCTCGCCCAGGCGAATGGCCTCGCAAAAACTGATTGTGCGGCGGATGCACGTGGGAACCGCGATATCGGCCATAACGACCGACACGCCGGCGCGCACCAAGCGAGCGGCGACGCCCGTGGCGATATCGCCGGCGCCGCGAACATAAACGAACATTCCCGGGGCACCTCCCTGTGCTACGGTTTGAGCAGAGCAAAAGCGGTTCGACCGCACTCTGATGATTATTTATTATCACAGTATTATACGGCGGTGAACAGATGGAAACGGTTAGCGGCAATCTTGCCTCGGCGCTCAGGATCGAGCCGGGCATTACCGCGATTATCGGCAGCGGCGGCAAGTCGACCTTGCTAAAGACGCTCGGCCTTGAGCTTATGCGCGCTGGCGGCCGCGTGCTCCTCTGCACCACCACGCACATGTTTCCCGTCGCCGGCGTGCCATGGGACGGGTCGAGCCGTCGCCTGGACGCCGCGCCTTGGAAGCCGGGGACCCTGCATGTTCCCGGCTGCACCTGCGAGGCATGCGCGGGCATGAGCCGCGGAAGTATCTGCCAGGCAGGCGTCTTGGACCCGGAGACAGGCAAGCTCTCCGCCCCCGCCGAGCCGCTCGGCGAGCTGGCACAGCGCTTTAACTACGTCTTGGCCGAGGCGGACGGCAGCAAGCGGCTCCCGCTCAAGGCCCACGCCGCCTGGGAGCCGGTGATTCCCTCTGGCACGGTCAACATCGTCTGGATCGTCGGCGCCTCGGGACTCGGCAAGCCCATCAACGAAGCCGTCCACCGCCCCGAGCTCTTTTGCGAGCGTTGCGGCTGCGAGCTCACCGACATCGCCACGCCCGAGTGCGTCGCCCAGGTGCTCAATGCCGAGATGCAGGCGCTGGGACTCAGCACCGCACGCGTCATGCTCAACCAAGTCGACACACTCAGCGACCCCACGATGGCCGACCGCTTCGAGGCAGCCCTCGGCCGCCCCATCATCGCCACCAGCCTCAAATAGCCGGCGCTGCCCCAGCAGACCTATAAGTTGCGGTGGAATAGTTCCTGAAACGGCCTATTTGGCGGCTAAACAGGAACTATTCCACCGCAACTGCGGAGGGGGTCCGGCACCCCCCCTGTTAGCGGGGCACGTAGCGGCCGGGTTGGGCTCCGGTGGGTTCGCCGTCGCGCGCAGCCAGCACGCCATTCACAAACACAGCCTTGGCGCGGCCATGTGCCTCAAAACCCTCGAGCGGCGTGTAGTCCACGGCCTGATGCTGCGTCGCCGCGCGAATGGTCCAGCGCGCCTGGGGATCCCACACGCACACATCGGCATCGGAGCCCTCGGCAAGACATCCCTTGCGCGGATACATGCCAAAGACGCGTGCCGGGCTCTCGCTCATCAAGCGGCACAAATCCTCGGGACCCAGCTGCCCCTCAAAGCTCGTGGCAATCGCGACGGGACGATGCTCCACGCCGGGCCCGCCGTTGGGAATCGTGCGGAAGTCGTCGCGCCCGCGGTCCTTTTGCCCGTGCAGGTTAAAGCTGCAGTGGTCGGTGGCGATGGTATCGATCTCGCCGGCCACAAGCGCCTCGCGCAGAGCCGCGCGGTCGCCGGCATGGCGCAGCGGCGGACTCATCACATACTTGGCACCCGCAAAGCCGTCCTCACCCTGCTCCAAGTAGCAAGTATCGTCGAGCATCAGATACTGAGGGCAGGTCTCGACATAGATATTCTTCTGCCCGCGCGCTTTGGCAGCGCGAATGGCCTCGAGTCCCAGCTTGGTCGAAAGGTGCACCACGTTGACCGGAGCGTCCCCGGCCAGGTGCGCCAGATATAGCAGGCGGCTCACGGCCTCGGCCTCACACACGTCCGGACGGCTGAGCGCATGGCCCTCGGGCCCATGGATCCCCTGCTCGTACACGCGCTTCTGCAGTTCTTTCACCAGCGTGCCGTTCTCGCAATGCACACACAGGATGCCGCCCACGCGCTTGAGCTCCTCCAGCACCTCGAGTGTCTCGGCATCGTCCAAGCGCAGGTGGTCGTAGGCAAAGTAAGTCTTAAACGAAGATACGCCCGCCTCGCGCATGGCCGAAAGATCGGCGCGGTTGCGCTCATTCCACTCGGCGAGTGCCATATGAAAAGCGTAGTTCGCCGTGCAGGTGCCGTCGGCGCGGTGATGCCACTCGGCAAGGGCATCGGGCATGGTCACGCCGCGATCGGCCGTCGCGTAGTCCACGATGGTCGTCGTACCGCCGCAGGCAGCCGCACGCGTACCGGTCTCAAAGCTATCCGCTGTCCAATCCATGCCGGTCCAGCACTGCATGTGCGTGTGGCCGTCGATAAAGCCGGGAAACACCCAGCAGCCCGTGGCATCCTCGACGGTATCGCCCTCGGCCGGCTCAATCGCCGCGGCGATCCGCGCGATCTTATCGCCATCCATGGCAAGATCGGCGCGGCGAAGCCCCTGGGGCGTCACAAGCGCGCCGTTTTTGATGATGATCATGTTGCTCCTTATCGATTCATACAGTTGGCCACGCGATCAAAATATGAGCAGGCCGCGATATGCTCCGCTATGCGTCGCTGTCCCTTGGCGGTATCGACATCCCACAGCTCATAGGCGCGCGCTTCGACCAGCGCAACGTCGACGCGGCCTTTGAGAATCGAGCCCCCGCCGTCCTTGCCCTCAAGACGTATGAGCGCATCGAACAGTTCCGCCGGAAAGAGCACCGGGCTCGAAGGCTCACCGTTGCACGCCAAGCGCACCGGATGTTTGCGGCCACGCTCGTCAAACGCGCGAACCATGGCCTCAAAAGAATCCGAACTCACGAGCGGCTGGTCGCCCGGCAAAAAGAGGCAACCTTTCCAGTTGCGTTCGACTCCCCACGAAAGGCCCGCGCGGACGCTTTCGCTGCGCAGCTCGCCATCGTGCAGCACGCACGGGCAATGCTTGTCCTCACAAATCTGGGCGACCTCGGGCCAACGCGTCGAAACCACGACGTCAAAGCCCCGGGGAACCGAATCGATGGTCCGAGCAATCAGAGGCTCGCCATAGATATCGGCAAGCATCTTGTTAGAGCCAAACCGCTTGCCCTCGCCCGAAGCCATAATGACGCAACCGAGTTTCATCTCCGCAAACCTCCCCTGGCTGCCTTGGACACCATAGTTGCTATACCCACCATACCAAGCTCACACTCCGTCGGAACAGGCATACGCTCGTTTTTCCAGCGAACGCCCCTTGGCTCTCCATAGCACAAAGGAGGGCACCCCGCGACGCAGGGCACCCTCCTCAATGGTGCAGATATGCCTACTCAGCGTCGCCGGTAAACGTGGTACCGGTCTTGCCGGCAAGGCCATCGCGCGCCTTCTCGAGCAGCGTGATGAGCGCCGTGCGGCCCGGCTTGCTCTCAGCAAATGTCGAGGCTGCCTGGACCTTGGGCAGCATGGAGCCGCGACCGAACTCGTTGGCCTCGGACAGACGCTTTACGTCAGCCGCGGTCAGCGTGTCGAGCCACTGCTCGTGGTCGGTGCCAAAGCCAATGGCAACCTTCTCCACGGCCGTCAGGATAACCAGGGCATCGGCATCGAGCTGCTCGGCGAGCTTCTCGGCCGCAAAGTCCTTATCGATGACGGCGGCAGCGCCCTTAAGGTGGTTGCCCTGGGCCTTGGTGACGGGAATGCCGCCACCGCCGCAGGAGATCACCACATGGTTGGACTCGACGAGCGACTTAATGGTGTCGAGCTCGACGATGTTCACGGGCTTGGGCGAGGCAACCACGCGACGGAAGCCCTGTTTCTCGTCATGGATGAACTGATAGCCGCGGTCGGCCTCCAGCTCCTTGGCCTCGGCCTCGCTCATCCACGGACCGATCGGCTTGACCGGGTCGGCAAAGGCCGGAGGGTCGTCGTCG
>UQXC01000039.1 GCA_900544995.1 uncultured Collinsella sp.
AGCCGACGTTAAACGGGGGGGCGAGCCAGTCCCCTGGCTCGCCCGCTTTCAATCATGTAAATCGCCGTATCTACTCTGCAGACGAAGATCCACCATCAACGATTGCCTGCTCGGACTCAGGAATCCCATCGGCACCCGTACTCTGTTCTTGCTCCACCTCTTCGCTGATTGCGGAGGCGGGGGTCGAGCCCTTCGCACCCACGATGTAGGCAGCCCCAAATCCTAACGCAATGGCAATCAAGGTCAAAATCACGTAGACAGGCCAATGGCGCTTAATATACGAAAACACGTTGACTCCTTAGAGCTCCGTCTACGAACGGCGGATAACCTCGGTCACGACCTCGGATACCGTAGCAATGTTCGTCGGGTTGACATTGTGGGGCAGGTCGTCCTCGGTACGAGCGCAAGCCAGACGCGTGCCGTCCACGCCGGCGATGGTGAGGGCTCGGCGGCTCGCCTCGAGCGCGGCATAGGCATCGGTCTTGGCATAGGGCATCTCGAGCGCGCCACAATCGACATGGAACGACTTGCAGACCTTGCTGACCAGGTTCATGATGCGGCGATCGCCCTTGAGCAGTTGTTGTTCGCCCTCGACCGTCACAACCGAAAGCCTACCGGCGCCGACGGATTCAAGATTGATGAAAAATACGCCGCGGAGCTTATCGCGATGCGAAGCCAAGAAGGCCTTCATGCCGGCGCCATCACAATCCGAGGCGCCCGTTGCCACAAACCAGATATCGTGACCAAGCAGCTCATCATCGCCCATAGAGGCGACAGCCGAGAGCATATCTTCGGAAGAAGCGCCATCGGAAGACGTAGCGCCACCCTTCCAGCCATCGTTATCGTCCTCGAAGTTATCCCACGAACCGATACCGCGACCGGACTTCTTGGCATCGTAATCGTCTTCGACGCCCAGCCAGTCACTCATGCTGTCCTGCTCGTTTTTCTTTTTACGACCGAACAGGCCACCCAGGCCGCGCTTACGAGACTTGGGTGCCGCCGGGGCGGGAGCCGAAATGGTCTCGATCGGCTGCGCGCCCGACGCAACGGGCACAGGAGGCGCAACGGGTGCCGATGTGGGTTCGGGGCCCTGGGCGGTAGCAAAGGGGTCGTTGACCTGGGCAGAGGGATCGGGAAGGTCGAACAGCGACGTGCGAGACGCAACGTTTGCCTGCTTCATAGACGGCAGCGACGGATCGGGGACCGAAGCCAGCGGAGACGAGGAAGGTGCCGACGACGGATCGGGAACATTCATCTGCGGACGCGGCGATGCTTGGGAGGAAATCTGGGCCATAAGGGAATCGACCGTTTCGTCCTGGGTGGGAGCGACATTGGCAACCGTGGCACCGGAACCACTCGGGGTCGGCATGGTGAAAATCTGCGTGGAGTAAGGCCTCGACTCATCCGTTTCGAGAGTCTCGGAAACCGCAGGCACTTCCTCCTGCTCGGCCTCGGTCGAATCAGCCTGCTCGGCTGCCGCGTATTGCTCTTCGCCAGAGTTGGCCTCGACGGGCTCGTCCTCGGCAGCATCAATGGGCTCGTCATCGTCCACCACGTCGCCCTGTTCATCGGAAACAGGAAGGGGCTCGGCAATCGCGGTGCCCTGCTTTTCAAACGTTATCGTGGAATCGAACTTCGCGGCATCAAACGACATGGTGCTATCGACGTGCTGCTGAGCCTCGAAAGACGTCGTCGCCTCAACAACATCCGCGGACGCCGGTTGCTGGGACTCAAAGGACGTTGTAGCTTCGGCGGCGTCGACGGGCGCGGACTGCATAGCCTCGTTCTGCTCGAACTCTTGCGCCGCGTGCTCACGTGCCGCCTCGGCTGCCTGCTGCTGAGCGATAGCCTCCTGCTCGGCAGCCTCGCGTGCGGCAGCGCGCTTCTCCTCGAAATCGTCGACAAATTTCTTGCCCTTTGCAAGCGCACCCTTAAAGAAGTTGGAAGCGCTGGCGCCAATCGACGAGAACGCGGATGCAATGTCGGCATGGGGCGTTGCCGCGGGAATCTCGGCCGAGAAATCAGTATCGCTCTCGTAAGACACGCGCCTCGGCTGTTCAACGTAATCGTCGTCAGACTCGTCCGCAACGTCTTGCGCCGGCGCGGCGGGAGCCAAAACGTCCAGTCCTGCCGCGGGATCGATCGCGGACACCGCCTCGGGCTCGGCAACGGCAGCGGCAACCGCGGCAGACTCATCATCCACGGTGACAGAGGGCGCAGGTGCAGTCACGACGGGGGCAGGCTCGGGCTCAAACGTCGGCTCCTCGCCCTCCTCGTAATCGAGCGTGCAGGACTCGGGAAGCATTCCGAGCGCACGGATGGCATCCGAACCAAAGCGGATGTTGCCGGCGGCGTTGCGATAGAGCTTGGGCTCGGCCGCGGCAGGCTCCTCCGCCGGCTCGGCAGCGGGAACCTCGTCATTGAACTCTTCGGCCTGGGCAGCCTGGTTCTGATCCTCGGGCACGATGGCGCCAATCAGCGTCTCGTCGGCAGACGCACCCTCAAAGCCCTCGATCTGCTCGTCGAAAGCCTCACCCTGTTCGGGCTCGGTCTGAGCGTCGGGAGCAATCGGCTGACCGAACTCGTCCTCGGCGTAGGTAGGCTCTTCATACTCGATGGTGTTGCCGTAGTCGTTTTGCTGCTGGGCCGCGGCATATTCCGCCGCTGCGCGCGCCATTTCCTCGGCGCGACGCTTCTGCTCCCCAAAATAGGTATCGAACGGAACATCGTCGGAAAACTCGTTTTCGCCCTGGAAGGGAGCAACGTTGTCCATAACGCCGAGCATAGCGGCGACAGAAGACTTGTTGCACACCGCGCCGGACGTATAGGGAAGAATGTGGCGGTTAGAGATGATGTTTGCCGCGTTGGCAAGTGCAACGAGGGAAGCGAGGATCGCGACAATCCACAGCAGAACCTTGAGCGCGCCGGGGAGCGGCAGGATACGCAGGATGGCAACGGCAGCAGGGGCAACCGTGGCAATGGGCAACAGCTTGGCGATAAGCGCACGATACGAAGCATAGGGCTCGCGGGCGAGCAGCTCAGCACGGGGAGAGTCGTAGTGTGCGACAACGACCACCGGGCGGTTACGCGGGGACGCGAGCGGGCCCGAGGCCTTGTGGTAGGCGATGACATTTTGGCTCACGCCCGTCTTGCCCAGACGCGAAACCACGGGGTGGCCCGTGCGCTCGAGCACGTAAAGAACGGCGCCGACAATAGCCAGCAAGGTGCCGACCAAGCCGATACCGCCGCCGATGCCCATCAGCAGGGCGCCGGCAAACGCAAGAATACCGGTAACGGCAAATGCCAATCTACTGGGCGCCGGGGCATTGAACTCCTGAACCTCGGGATCAAAGCCGTGGTTGCGGAAGATCTGAGCGATATCCTCGGCAGCCAAGCGCTCTTCTTCGCTGCATGCCGGCGTAATGCCGGTGTTCTGCAGCAGGTGGTTAATATAGTTCTGGGTGTTCGCCATGTGCGCTCCACATCCATAATCCGACAAATAGGCCCAATGCTTGCACATTAGAACCGTATATAGTCGAAAGTATACCTCGAGCGAGCGCAAACGACCGAATTCGAGCCATCTTAACGCCCCGAGCGGACAAGGATATAGCCTAATCTCCATATCGGACTAAAATCATGGCAGCAAACCACCTTCTCATGCGAGGACTCTATGACGGCAAGCGACGCGACCGCGACAATTAAAAAGGGAAATTCGGAGCCCAGTTTCGATAAAACGGCTCAGCGCATCCTCAATCTTTTCTTTGTGCTCAACAGCTCCCCCGAACCGCTGACGACCGAGCAGATCGTCTTGGATTCTGACCTGGGATATGGCTCGGGCAATATCGACTCGGATAAGCGCAAGTTTCGGCGCGATCGTGACAAACTGCTCGAGCGTGGCATCTTAATCAAGGAGGTTCGCCCCGCCGGTGCGCAGGAGACCGAGGAAAGCTCGTGGACAATCGACCGCGAGCACACCTTTGCGGCAGGCGGCCTCATCACCGCAGACGACGCCGATATCCTGCTCAACGCCATCGACCAGACACTAGCGGCCGGCTCATCCACTTTTGCCGCACCGCTTGCCGATATTCGCTCCAAGATTGCCTACCTCACCGGTAGGACGACGGTGGACGAGGCGCCGATCCGCCGCTCTCCCACCGTCGATGCGGTATGGAGCGCCTTTGCCGAGCGATGCGCGCTGCGATTTTTATATCAGAACGGACGCGGCGAGCAGAAAGAACGTACCGTCTGCATATACGGCATGTTCGAGCGCGAGGGCGTGGCGTACTTCTGCGGCCTCGACAACGTCACCGACGACATCAGGACATTCCGCTGCGACCGTATCGTTCGCGCTTGGCGTCCCTCAAAGGCCTACGCCATCCCTGCGGACTTCAACCTCAGCGATTACCTGTTCTTTGAATTCGATTTTGCCGACCGACCGCCCGTTGCAGCTACGTTCTCGTTCGCCCCTCAGACGCAGATCGATATGATCAACGGCCTCACGCGCGGGCGAGGTGAGCTCGCGCACACCGATGCGGGATGGACCTGGACCGTTGACGTGCGCGATCTTGAAGCCGCCGCCTCATTTTGCATGGCCCACGCCATGGACGGCATGAGGCCTGTGGCCCCCAAATCGCTCAAACAGGCATGGAACCACCTCATCGAAAGGACGGTGCACGAGTATGCCCGTGCGTAAACTCACCAGCGAGCAGAGGCTCTCGCGCGCCATCGACATCATGGAGGCCCTCTACGCCGCCGGCGAGAGCGGCATGACACGAACCGAGATTTGCAGTCGCTTTGACATCACGGGGGTGTCGCTCGACGAGATTCTCGAGATCGTCTCGACGCTCGCGGACCGAGAATCGGGCGCGCGCATCATCTGCGAATGCCACGGCGAGCGTGTGGTCCTCACCGGTGACGCCGGGCGCGTGCTACCGTTGCGCCTGAGTGCCGCCGAGGGCGCTGTGCTCAACCATGAACTTGAATCGTTGGAGATCGAGCCGCAGACGGCGGCTCGGATTCGACATGCTCTTCTACCCGAAGAGCTCGGCTACAACCAGCGCGTCTTTGACACCGTCAACCACGGGTCGCACTGGCAGCAGCTGAGCTGCGCCATTCAGGACGGCGTTCGCTGCCGCATCTCGTATCGCTCGATGGACGATGCACGGCCGCGCGAGCGTCTGGTCGACCCCTTGCGCATTACGGCAAACGGCGACCAAACATACCTGATTGCCTGGGACATCGCGGTCGATGAACAGCGCACCTATCGCATGGATAAAATCGAGGGACTCACCTTGACGGAAGACTCCGTTGTGTCTCACGCACCGGATGTCGCATCCCTCCACGATTCCCTTGCCCGGACGCAGCGTAGCGCAAAGCTCCTGATGCCATTCGATATGGCGGAACATCTGGACTGGGCCGGCATCACCCTAATCGAGCGCAGCGGGGCAGACATGGCAACGGTAACCGTGCATTACGGCTCCGAGCGTTGGCTACTGAGCCAGATAATCGCAGCGGGCGGAGCCATCCGCATCTTGGATGACCCCGCCCTGTCAAAGCGTCTGTGCAATATGGCAAAAACCCTCGTCTGTCCGCTTTAGCGCCGCCGCTCGTGGCGTGCGCGCCACAGTTGCAGATAGTGCCCGATCTGCGCCGATTCGATGCGCTGGTAGGAGCTCGTGGGCAGCGACGTTAAGAACTTCTTTCCGTAGCCCTTCGTCACCAGGCGCGGGTCGGCCAGAATCAGCACGCCGCAATCGGTCGAAGAGCGGATAAGGCGCCCGGCCGCCTGCTTGACCTCGAGCACCGCCTCGGGCAGCGAATAGCGCGCCCAAGCGCGGTCTTCGCGTAGGTTACGCTCGCACGAGAGCGGATCCGTGGGACTCGAGAACGGCAGCTTGGGAATGATGACGCAGCGCAGCGTCTCGCCGCTGGCGTCGAATCCCTCCCAGAAGGCCTTAAGCGCAAAAAGCGACGAGGTCGGCTCGTTGATAAACCGGTCGCGCAGGCGACGAGGAGATGAGTTGCGCTGCTGGCAGTTGAGTTCCAGACCCGCACGGGCCATCTTGGGCTCAACGCGGGCGTACAGGTCTTCCATGTCGCGCCGATTGGTGAACAGCGTGAGCACCGATCCGCCCATGGCAAGATGGGCGTCGACCAGCACGCGCTCGAGCGCCGTAAGATAGCTCTCACGATCGCGCG
The DNA here is from genome assembly GCA_900544995.1 of uncultured Collinsella sp. Lineage (GTDB taxonomy): Bacteria > Actinomycetota > Coriobacteriia > Coriobacteriales > Coriobacteriaceae > Collinsella. The sequence continues at coordinate 6,199 of UQXC01000039.1, forward strand.
GATCGGGGATATCGCCCGCAACGACTACAGCCATGTTCGAATCGAAGTCGTAGCTCGAATCCAAGTGCAACGATGAGGATGTTGAAGCACCGATGCGATCGAGGCCGACCGCGTGGTTAAAGTGTTCAAAGCTTTTGGACACCGTCATGGTCGCCGAGGCAAAGATAGCCGTGTGAACCTCGGGCAGCCACTCGGTTGCCAAGGCCTCGCCAATGTCGATGCGCTCTGCAGTCATTGACTCTCCGCCGGCACGCAACCTGCGATTGACCTGCAGCGAATACACGTAGTGTTCATCGGTGCCATCAATGATGAGCTTGAGGTTCTCGGCCAGCTCGTGCAGGCGGCGCGAGATATCACCCAAGTCGACAACAACCTCGGGCTTGTCGGCGGCGACGGCTTGCACCAGCGCGTCGACGCTCTTGTCAGCCTGTTCCAATGCGTCGATGGCAGCGTAGGCCGACTGTAAGAAATCATGCCAGTCGTCAGATTCGCGCAGCTCGGGGCCAATCCATAGATTGGCATTGTCATAACCCCCACGGGCACGGCGACCGAGCTCGCGAACGCCATCGAACACGTCGGCGATTGCCATGCTCGCGCGCGCAACCGTCGACGTTGCCTTGGCAGTAAGGCCCAGATAGAGCGTAGAGCCCTCGGAGGTTGCCAAATCACGGGAAACCTGGCTTAGCGCGCCGGCGCTCGAGCCACCCAGGCGCTCAAACAGAACGCGTGATTCGTCCGCCGACACCACGCGCGCCCACTGACGGCGCGCCTCGCGCTCGATGGAATGGGCTTCGTCGATTACCCAATGACGAATCGGAGGCAAAATCCTGCCCTCGGCCGCGACATTGCGGAACAGCAGGGAATGGTTGGTGACCACCACATCGGCATGCGCCGCACGACGGCGAGCGCCGTGGACCAAACATTTATCAGGGAAAAACGGGCAGAGGCGGCGAGCACACTCGCGCGAGGCCGTCGTAAAGTCGGGGCGGTTGACGCTGCGCCACCGAATGCCGAGCGAGTCGAGGTCGCCATCGGCTGATTGGCAGACGTACGCCATAATGACCGCGACCGCCGTGAGTGTGTCCGCCGGATCGCGCTTGGTGGTAATCTCGACCTGGCCACGGCTCATGCGCTCAAGCTTGCGCAGGCACGGATAGTGGTCATAGCCCTTGAGAGCGCAAAATGACAGACCACCGTCCAGTTGCTCGGCAAGTTTTGGCAGCTCATGGTACATGAGCTGGTCGGCAAGATTGTTCGATTTGGTCGCAATACCAACCGTGATGTTGTTACGGCGCGCTGCCTCAGCAAAAGGTACCAGATAGGCCATCGATTTGCCGACGCCTGTGCCCGCCTCAATTACACGATGAGTGCCCGTGACCAGCGCATCGCGGACCTCGAGCGCCATCGCGATCTGCTCATCACGCGGCTCGTAAGTGGGATACATGCGATTGACCAGGCCACCTGGCGCATAGTCTGCCTCAATCTCCTCACGACTCGGCATCTTGAGGACCGGCAGTTCGTCGGCGTCCACCCGATCGTCGGCGCGATCGGCCTTGAGAACGTCAGCACGAGCGGCGCTGAGAGAGAAGATAGAACCAGGGTTCTGCCCTGCCAAGAATGAGAAGATAGGACGATAGGACCAAGGCACATCCGGATGCATGTCGGCTAGGCGCGCCATGAGGCCCTGGGGCAAGTCGGTGAGCGCCACGAGCAACACGCGCCATACGCCACACAGGGCGTCGACGTCGGCATTGGCACGGTGTGATACCGAGTCACAGCCAAACAGATCGGCCATAAAAGACAGCTTGTGCGAGGCCAGGCGCGGAAGCGCGATTCGCGACAGCGCCAGCGAATCGATCCAAATATCGCTCACGTTGACGCCGCCTTTGACCGACTCGATAAACGAGCGGTCGAACGTGGCGTTATGTGCGATCACCGGGCAACCTCCGACAAAATCGGCGAGAGCGGCGACGGCCTCAACGGCCGACGGGGCATCTGCCACATCGGCATTTGTAATGCTCGTGAGCTCGGTAATCTCGGCGGGAATCAGCTGCTTGGGATGCACGAAGGTATCGAAGCGGTCGACGATCTCGCGGCCCGAAAGACGGGCCGCCGAGATCTCGATCAGCTCGTTGTCCTGCACCGAAAGACCTGTGGTCTCGGTATCGAGGACAATCACATCTTCCTCGATAAGGCCGAAGGACTGCGTTTTGGCGCGCTCGGCAAGCGTGGCATAGGAGTCGATGACAAACTGCGGCGTTCCTGACGAAACCGCGTCCTCGATTAGCATGCAATGCCCGCTCGACGAAGGCCCATACGGATCAGGCTGTCACAGACCTGCGAGAACGTCATGTCGTCGGTGTGGCGAATCTCATCCGGATACAGCGACGTATCGGTCATGCCGGGAATGGTATTGGTCTCGAGGATGACGGGGCCGTCCTCACTCACAATAAAATCGCTGCGCGAGATACCCAGGCAACCGAGGGCCTTGTGAGCGGCACAGGCAAGCTCCTGGGCACGAGCGTAGTTCTCGGGTGAAATCTGCGCCGGAATGCGATGGATGTCCGTAGGGTCGACATACTTCACGTCCAGATCGTAGAACTCGCAGTCCTCGGGCTTACGGATCTCGACAATCGGCAGGGCGCGCACGTCATCTTCACCGTATACGCCAACGGTGATCTCGGTACCCTCGATGCACTTCTCGACCAGCACTTTGTCGCCGTACTCAAACGCCTTGGCGATTGCCGCGGGCAGCTCGGAGGGCTCATGGACCAGGGAAATGCCATAGCTGGAACCGTTGACGGCCGGCTTCACAAAGCAGCGCTCGCCACAAACCTCGACGATATGATCGATATCGACTTCATCGCCCACCTCGAGCGCAAGGCCGGGGGCAATGGGAATGCCCGCCTTGGCGTACAGGAGCTTAGAGACCTCCTTGTCGGCACCGCAGGCGCTGGCAAGCACGCCCGAGGCCGTGTAGGGGATACCCAGGGTCTCCATGGCGCCCTGCATGGCACCATCCTCGCCGCCGGCACCGTGCATGGCGATAAACGCCACGTCAAAGCCGCCGGTCGCCATGGTTACCATAAAATCATCGGCAGCTGTGTCGAGCAGCTCCACCGAAGTGTAGCCGGCCTCCTTCAAGGCAACCACGACGTTCTTTCCCGAATTGAGCGAGATCTCGCGCTCAGCGGAATGACCGCCCGCCAAGACCGCTACGTGCATGTTCTCTAGGCTTTTACCCGGCATGGGCAGACTCCTCCTCTATAATTTCTGCAGCTGATACCATATTGTAGCGATACCCTCTACGTTTCCCCAAAATCGAAAGGCTTCCATGAATCCCAGGACTAAATCTCAGGACATTCGCGACTTGAGCCAAAACGATATTCGCGAGCTCGTGGCCGAGCTTGGCCAGCCCGCCTTCCGCGCGAAGCAGCTCATCGAATGGGTCTTTGAGAAGAACGTTTGTTCGTTTGACGATATGACCAACCTTCCCAAGGCTTTCCGCGAGCAGCTTAAAGAGGCTTTTGCCTTTGACACGCCGACTGAACTCACCAAGCAGGTTTCCAAAGATGGCTCGCGCAAGTATCTGCTCGAGTACCACGACGGCGTTTCCGTCGAGACTGTCGGCATGCCCCGTCGTAACAAGCTTTCCGTCTGCGTTTCCACCCAGGCAGGCTGCGGCATGGGCTGTGCCTTTTGCGCTACCGGTCTCAACGGCCTCAAGCGTTCTCTGACCGCTCAAGAGATCGTCGACCAGGTACTTCATGTATCCAACGACTTTGGCGAGCGCGCCACGAGCGTTGTCTTCATGGGCCAGGGTGAGCCGTTTGCCAACTACGACGAGGTTCTCAAGGCGTTGCGAATCCTCAACGACCCCGATGGCATCGGTATCGGCGCTCGTCACCTCACCGTCTCTACCAGCGGCGTTATTCCCGGTATTCGTAAATTTGCTGAAATCCCCGAGCAGTTCACGCTTGCCGTTTCCCTACATTCCGCCATCCAGTCGACGCGCAATAAGCTCATGCCCGGTGTTAAGAAGTACACGCTGCTTCGCCTTCACGAGGCACTTCAGCTCTACACCGAGAAGACTGGCCGCCGCCCGACCTATGAGTACGCCATGATCGAAGGCGTCAATGATACGAATCCCGAGATGCAGGCGCTCTGCGACTTCTGCGAGGGAACGCTGTGCCACGTTAACCTCATTCAGCTTAACGATATCGAGGGCAGCCCGCTCAAACCGTCGCCGATTCATAAGGTTGAGGATCTTCAGCGTCGTCTTGAGTCCCGTGGCATCGAGACCACGATTCGTAACTCCCGTGGTAACGATATTGACGCCGCTTGCGGACAGCTGAAGCAGCGCTTCAAAGTTCAGAAGAACGCATAGGGGAGTCGCACCCCAAAACGTTTCATGTGAAACATCGAATGACCCCGGTTGCAGAATATGCAACCGGGGTCGTTTCATTTATTGACCTTAATTTTGAATCAGCTGCTACCTGTCCCATTTTTTACGGCCAAAATAAGGGGTCCTTGTCTTATAAATCAGACAAGTACCCCTTAAAATATGCTGAGTAATTGTTAGGTACCTAATAGCCTACATTTTCCCATTGATTGCTGACCCAACCTTGATTAATCTTGGGATTCTTCGTTACCTGAGCCGTACGCATGGCAACATCTTCCGTCATAACATCCATTTTCTTCTTGGAAGTATCGACGATATCTTGTGCGCCTCGAAGCAAACGACCTCGAAGTTCATCGTCTGTCGCAATCTTATAACCAGCAAAGGCACCAGCCGCGACAGTCGTTGCCAATGCAATCGCTGTTAAAATCTTATTCCTCATCTTGGCCTCCTTGATCAAACTGAATCATTTCGCCAAGAATACGAGAGAGTTCTTCCTCGTCTTTAAACTCAATCTCAATCTTATTCTTTCCACGCGAGCTCTTCACACGCACGTTGGTATTAAATACCTGACGGAGCACACGGGCAGCCTTTTTAAAAGACTGAGGCGTTGCAGGCCTCGGCGTCTTAGGTGTCTCTCCGGCAGAAAACAACGGAGCAAGATTTTCTGTCGCTCTTACGGAAAGACCCTCTGCAACTACTTTCTCTGCAAGTCGAATTCGAGCATCCTCATAGGGAACTGCAAGAATCGCACGTGCATGACCAGCAGTAAGTTTGCCCTCAAAAATCATCTGCTGAACAACTTCAGGAAGATCGAGAAGGCGCAGCGAGTTTGTAATTGCAGAGCGTGACTTGCTTACTGCCTTCGACAATGCCTCCTGCGTCATACCGCTGGCATCGATGAGCTGTCGATAGCCCTTAGCCTCTTCGACAGGATTCAGGTCAGAACGCTGAAGATTTTCGATAAGAGCGAGAGCCAACATCTCTTCATCATTAACTTCTTTAATGATGACAGGCAGTTCCTCAAGACCAGCAAGCTTTGACGCCTGGTAACGACGCTCACCAGCGATGATCTCATAGCCGTTTCCATGTTTGCGAACCAAAAGTGGCTGCAAAACGCCATGTTCTTGGATTGACTCGCTCAACTCGCGAAGTTCAGTTTCGTTAAAGTGAATTCGCGGCTGGTTAGGGTTGGGAACAATATCCTCAATAGGTAGTTTTGTTTCAGATGATGCATTTGAACCCGCTGCAGCCGAACCACCGGTCTCATACTCGGCCTCTGAGACCAAAGCATTGAGTCCACGTCCCAATCCGCCACGTTTCTTTACACTAGGCACGCTTGATCACCTCTTTTGCAAGGTTCATATACGCTTTTGCACCCTTATTTTGAGGTGCATAGGTAATTACCGGTTCTCCAAAAGACGGAGCTTCGGAGATTTTAACCGTACGGGGGATCAGCGTCTTAAACGCCTTATCACCAAAGTACGATTGAACCTCCTCAACAACCTGATTCGATAGAGAGGTACGCGAGTCATACATGGTCATAAGCACACCATAGGTATCTAAGCCCTTGTTCAAACGTGATTTGACCATTTTCATTGACTCAAGCAGCTTCGTAACGCCCTCGAGTGCGTAGTACTCGCACTGGATCGGAATCAAAACGCTGTCTGCTGCGGTCAAGGCGTTGATAGTAAGCAGGCCAAGCGAAGGAGGACAGTCAATGAAAATAAAATCGAACTCGTCCTGAATCGGCTCAAGCAAATCTTTGAGACGGGTTTCACGAGCAATTGCGCTTACAAGCTCAATTTCGGCGCCTGCAAGCTGAATTGTAGCCGGAATTACGAATACCTTTTTGCAATTTGTATCAAGAACAAGCGATTCTGCCGGCACATCGTTCAACAATGCATCATAGATGCAGTGATCAAGGTCTTCTTTTTCAATTCCGGATCCACTGGTGCTGTTTCCCTGCGGATCAAAATCGACAATCAGTGTCTTACGACCCTGCTCACCCAGTGCTGCTGAAAGGTTTACGGCCGTCGTTGACTTACCGACGCCGCCCTTTTGATTGATGATTGCAATGATACGCGTGTTTTTTGCGCTCTTAGAACGCTTAACGTCGCGAAATCCCACGGTCCCTCCTGGTGTGTATTAAAGCTGTCAAACGGAGGATGTTTCACGTGAAACATTCCGAATCGATATCAACCGCCATGTTTCACGTGAAACACTGCAAGTTGTTAGTATCCATTATGTTTCACGTGAAACATCTAGGCAAGCGGATTCTTCTTTGCCATGCCATTTGCACGAGGCAATGAAATGGATGCTGGATGACTCTTCTTAAGGACGATGAACTCCCTGTGACCCAAGCCTTCAGGCAAATCAATTGCGTCATTCAGAAGCAAAGAGAAGCCGCAAATCTTAGCTGCTGACATACCGGAAGCAAGCTCCTCATCCGAAGGATTGCCCTTGGTGATAACAAATAGCCCTCCATCCTTGAGGAACGGAGCCGCATACTCAACAAGAATCGGTAGAGGGGCCAGGGCGCGGGCGGTTACAACGGAGAACTGCTTCTTATGGCTTCGAGCATATTCTTCAAGACGATTGTGGACCGCATGAGCATGTTTCAGTCCAAGAGTATGAACAAAAGAATTGACAGCATCAACCTTCTTGCCAACAGAGTCAATATAAGTAGCTTTACGATGCGTGGATATGGTTAACGGAATACCAGGGAAGCCTGCACCTGTACCCATATCGAGTAAAGCTCCCTCAGGAGCCTTATTGATATAGGGGAGCAAAACAAGTGAGTCGAGGATATGAAGTACGGCAGCATCTTCTACGTTAAGAATACGGGTGAGATTGGTTGTCTTATTTGTTTCCAGAACCAAGTCCAAATGATGAATACATTTCCTAAGCTCAACATCAGTTACGCTCAAGGAATACTCTTTGCAATAGGAAGTTAGACGACTCAACATCTCGTCAGCCTGCTGATCGGTAAGTACTAACAACGAAAGCTCCTTTCTGACAAAAATCAGTGTATCGAGAACTTTTGACAAAAAAAGGGGACGTGGAAACCACGTCCCCTTAGCATAAGCTCGAGTAGATTATCGAGCAACAATCACCACATGGCGATCAGGGTCAGAACCCTCAGAATGAGTATCGACGGCATCATTGCCACGAAGTGCAATGTGAACCAGTCGGCGCTCGTAGGCATTCATGGGCGGAAGCGAAACACTCTTATGAGTGCGGATGGCACGCTCGGCAGCAGACTGAGCCATGGAGGCAACCTTGTCCTGACGGCGGCTCTTGTATCCCTCGACGTCCACTACAACCGGATACCTAAAGCCAAGCTTGCGGCTCACCAGCAAAGAGAACATAACCTGAAGGGCATCAAGGGTGCGACCATGACGGCCAATGAGAACAGCAAGATCAGGAGCCGTTACATCCAAAATCAGCTCACCCTCGTCACCCTCATACTCATCGATAGGAGAGTTGGCGGCATCGAAGTGCGAAAGGATGGAACGCAGGATGGAAATCGCAACATCGGCAATGGTGTCGAGCTCCTCATCGGTCAGCTCTTCACCAGCCTTGTAGCGCTGTGCAATCTCGGGATAATCGCCCGCGACCTGCGGGGCAACCTCCTCAAGCATATCCTCGATGATCTCTTCAGACATAACGTACTCCAAAAGTTAGGTACCTAAATAAGATTGATATCCCACTACTTCTTCTTGTGCGGGCGCGGCTTCTTCTCGCGACGAGTGACCTCAACCTGCAGCGGAGCGTTCTTAAGACGCTCCTCCTCATCGGCCTTCGCCTTGTCGATGACCTTCTGCGTCACAAAAATCTGCTGGATAACCTGCCAAGCAGACGAGACGTCGTAATACAGCAGAACACCAACGGGAAGGCTCCAGCCCATCCAAAGCATCATGACCGTCATGACAACGGCCATCATACGCATGCTCTGAGCCTGCTGGCCGGTCTGGTTGCGCGACATGTAGAGCTGCGGAATCAGGGTCAGGACGGCGAACAGGATCAGGCAGACCAGCGCGGGCAGTGCAACCATAAAGCCATCGGCAAAGGAAGCGCTCGGCGTGGTGGTCAGGTCGGGCAGGATGTTGAAGAACGAGAACGTGCCCTCGTTAAAGTACTGCGGCAGGTTACGCAGCAGCGTAAACAGGGCACACAGGATAGGCATCTGGATCAACAGCGGCAGACAACCAGCCATGGGGTTGAACTTGTTCTCGCTGTAGAACTTCTGCATCTCCTCGGCCTGACGCTGGGGATCGTCGGCATAGCGCTCCTGGATCTCGAGCATCTTGGGCTGCAGCACCTGCATGCGAGCCGTCGACTTGGTCGACTTGAGCATAAGCGGCGTCAGCAGCAGACGGATGATGACCACCAGGATGATGATGGACAGGCCCCAGTCGACCGCAAAGGTCTGGATGAGCTTGAGCAGCTCGAAAAGGATGTTAACGATCCAATCCCACATGTAAGTTTTCCTCCGATAGCGAGTGCCCGCTAGGGCACAGGGTCATAACCGCCGACGTGCAGGGGATTGCAGCGAGCGATGCGCCTCACGGCAAGCCAGCAGCCTCTCAAAACACCGTACTTCTCAATCGCCTGAACGGCATATTGCGAGCACGTTGGGTAGTAAATGCAGGCGTCAGGTAATAAGGGCGAAATAACCTGTTGATATATGCGAATAGGAGCGATGGCAACACGTCGCAAAACGTGATTGCTCATCGCTCCTCCCCGGCAATGCCGGCGCGTTTCATAAGCGAACGCAATGCCTTGTCCATCTCCTGCGGCGAGGAGATCCTCGTCTTGGGAGTCGCGAACAAGATGATGTCATAACCCGCAACGGGAAATCCGCAGCTGCGGGCGGCCTCGCGCATCACACGCTTAGAACGGTTGCGCACAACTGCGCAACCGAGCCGTTTAGCACCAACGAAGGCGACCCTTCCGGAGTCGCCTTCGCCAACCGATTCACATATGGTCATTCGAATCAGAGGGTGATTGAAACGACGCCCCTGACTGAACACATGCTCGAAATCTTGCCGAGACTTAATAGTCTTCATGCGAGATGTGTGTATCGCTGCTAGACAGTGAGACGCTTGCGGCCCTTGGCGCGGCGACGGGCGAGCACGGCACGACCACCCTTGGTGGCCATACGGGCACGGAAGCCATGGGTCTTGGCACGCTTACGCTTATTAGGCTGATACGTACGCTTCATCTTAAGTTCCTCCTGCTGCATTTCGAGTGTCCGCGGGAGCGCGGACGCAGATATAGACACGTGAGCTTGAAGATTGTAGGGAAATCAATGTTCAAATGTCAAGAAATCAAAGGTAAAAGGTTGCGTAGTTCACACGGTTCCCCCATAAGCTCAACCGAGATTTGCGCCGCATGGCAACTTTTCACGATATTTCATCGAGTTTTCAACAGGTCATGTTGGCAATGTTAAGAACTTTTCGCCCGTTTTCCAAAGTTTTCAACAGGTTTTGAAAAGTTGTCGAAAGATGAGAAACATTGCGCGGTGAGCTACTATTTGTTCGAAACCTTTTGAAAGATTGCGAGCGGCATGTCTGACGACTTTTACACCATGGTCGATTCCGGAGACCCGGCACCCGACAACGAGCACATCACCGGCGTGCGCGAAAAGCGCGGCCAGGAAGAGCAGGCCGCTGCGAAAGCGCAGGGTGCCATGTATGCAGCACGCATCGCGGTCTATGACGACATGCTGTCGACGCCGCGCGTCATCGTCATCGAACCGAAGGACGTGCGCACCTATCTGGAAGAGACAACCAACACCGTCTACCAGTGCATGAAAGAGCAGGGCGGGCACATCTCGCTCATGGTTATCCGCGAGATTGTCGAAAACTTTATCCACGCCCACTTTGCAGAGCCCATCATCTCGATCCTAGACGGCGGCGACACCATCCGATTCGCAGATCAGGGACCGGGAATCGACGACAAGGAGCGCGCCTTCGATTTTGGCGTCACCAGCGCAAACAGCAACATGAAGCGATACATCCGCGGAACCGGAGCCGGGTTTCCCATGGTGCAGGAGTACTTGGAAAACGCCGGCGGCGCCGTATCCATCGAGGACAACATGGGCAACGGCACCGTGGTCACGGTAAGCCTGGACCCCAAACGCGTGCAGGAAATCGAGCGCGCCGGAGGGCGAGGGGCCGCCGTGCGCCCCGAGACGGAGCAGTCAGCATACCCCCTACCCGACACGTTTGCACAGCAACCTGTGATAGCGCAGCAGATGCAGCAACCCGTGGCGCACATGCAGCAACCTGGAGCTTTTCCAGTGCAAGATCCCCAGGTATCGCTGGGCCACACGGCGCAAAGCATGCCGGAGACCATAAACTCGGCAGGTCTGGACACAAGCGTCGCGCAACAGACGGCGGCCATGCCGAACGTCCAGCAAATGGGCTACCAACCGTACCCCCAAGGGTATCCTCCCCAATATATGCCGCAGCAGGGATATGCCCAGCCGTATCCGCAGCAGTACCCCCAGGGATACCAGCAGCCGTATCAGCAGATGCCGCAGGGGCAATTTAACCCTTGGTCCCAGCAGATGCCGCCGCAGCCTTACCAACAGTGGCCGCAAAGTTTTCAACAGCAGGTGCCGCCCATGCAGAGTTCTCAACAACCAGCAGCTCAAATGATGTATCCTAATGCGGCGAATCAACACGCACAACCGCAGCCGGACGTGTTTGTAAGCGAACGCGGCAACGCCGCATTGGGGTATCTGGCCCAACATCAAGAGTGCGGCGCAACGGACTTGGCGCGGGCGTTTGGAAACTCCGCACCCACCTGGTCGCGCACGCTCAACGATTTGGCACAGGCGGGCTTGGTGGTCAAACATGGGCAGAAATACCATCTGACCGAAATTGGAAGCGCTCGCGTGCGGGCTCAGGCATAAGGAACGGGAGAGACAGTGGACGAGGAAGCAAGCATCATCCTGGGGGATGCCATCGCCTTTTGTCAGCGCGACGGCCAAGATGCGCGCCTCATCAACATGCTGGGGCAATCGCGCGCCGTGAGCCTGACCGAGGACACCTTGACGATTGAGGCCCCCTCACGATTTGCCATCGCTCAGCTCAAAAAGCATCAGCCGACCATCGAGGCGTACCTGGAAGAGATCGCTTTTGCACCGATAGCGCTCAACATCGTGGCACCGCAGGGCACCGCGGCAGATAATGCCGTACCCGCGGCATCCGTCGTCCCCCCGGCGGCCGCTACCGCCGCAGTGTCGGTAGAGGCTGG
>UQXC01000040.1 GCA_900544995.1 uncultured Collinsella sp.
GAGTTCCGCACGCAAAGAAGGCCACTTAATGTGGCCTTCGTCTTGCGCAGGACTGCCCGAGCAGGCAATCAAATATATTGCGGGCGGGCACGCGGCCCAACTTGCCTTACGACAGCGCGATACCGCCAAGCCAGCCCCAACGCACGCCAGAGCCAGTGCCATAGAAGCTAATAAACGAGTCAAGCGACTTAGACGTAATGGCACCCTCGTTGCTCATAACGATACCGCCGCCAACGTAGATACCCACATGACCGTAAATAAGGCCCGGAGCACCCGTGCCGCTATGCGAGGAATCGGCCACGATCATGCCCACCTGCAGCGCCGAGCGGTCGGAGCTATAGCACCAGGCGTTAAACATGTCGCACGCATTGCCGCCAAAGTAGCCAACGCCGGCGTTACGGAAGACATTGGTAACCCACGCCGCACACCAGTTCTGGCCAGGCGAGGGCGTGGAGTAGCAAGCGTTGACGACGGCCTGCTGCTTGCCCGAGCCGGCATTCTGCTGCGGGGTACCGCCGGCATACGATCCGCCGCCCGAGCTTGAACCACCCGAGTAGGAATTGTTCTTGTTCGCGGCAGCTGCGGCGGCGGCAGCCTTCTTGGCAGCCTCCTCGGCCTGAGCGGCAGCGAGAATCTCGGAATCGCGCTGGGCCATGAGCTCCTTGACATCGTCGGAGAGGCCGTTCAGAACCGTCTGGACCTCCTGCTGCTTGGCCTGCATATCCTGCATCTGAGCAGTCTGCTGGTCCTTGAGCTTCTCCAAGTCGGCTTTTTGCGACTCGAGCTCGGACTTCTGTGTATCGAGCTCTTTCTGGATGGTCTGGATGTCCTCGATAGCGTCACGGTCGCTCTTGTTGATCTTCTCAACGTAATGCGCGTTGGCGACGAGTTCCTCAAACGAGCCAGAGGCCAGCAGCAGCGACAGGATGTTCGTGCCGCCGGACTTGTAGCTGGCGGCCACGCGATCGGAAAGGTCGTTGCGCTTCTTCTTGAGCTCGGCCTTCTTTTCATCGATCTGGGCCTGCGTGTCGTCAATCTTGCCCTGGACATTCTCGATGTCGTTGAGGGTCTGGGCATTCTTGTTGGCCAGCGCCGCATACTCATTTGCGATGCTGTCGAGCTGGGCCTGAACCTCGTCGAGCTGGGCCTGGGCGGCATTCAGTTTATCGGTGGTTTCTTTGGAAGCCTCCGCCGCATGGGCGCGAGCGGGCAGGCCAAAAAGAACTGCCGCAGAAGCGGCGCCGAACAGGGCCTTGAGGGCAGTGCGGCGCGAGAGCTCCTGGGAAAGGATGGAATCGCTGTTTGGTGACATATGTACTCCGTTACATGCTTATTTATATGTCGCTCAACTCATACATATTAGCGTACATATGGCGCGTCCCAACGATTTCCACGAACGGCAGGAAACTGCAAGGTCAGCGGCTCGTAAGCAAATGCCAAAGATCAGGTTATGCGTACGCAAGCTCTTCTATGAGTACGTTAGCACAATCCTCTGCTTTTCCTACAGCGCACGATTTGGGCGTCCCTGCCTGCGCTATACTCCCCTGAAGAAGTGTTCCTGATTCGATAGGAGACTACATGTCCAAAGCACTCGACCCCAAAGACACCTGCGTCCTCGTTACCGGCGGCGCCGGCTTTATCGGCTCGCACACCGTCGTTCAGCTGCTCGAGGGTGGTTACCAGGTCGTCATCGTCGATGATCTCTCCAACTCCAGCGCCGTCGCCGTCGACCGCGTCAAGACCATCGTGGGCGACGAGGCCGCCAAGAACCTCACCTTCTACGAGGCCAACGTACTCGACCGCGATGCGATGAACAAGATCTTCGATACCCATCAGATCGACCGCGTCATCCACTTTGCCGGCTTTAAGGCCGTCGGCGAGTCGGTGAGCAAGCCCGTCGAGTACTACCACAACAACATCGAGAACACCCTGGTGCTGATTGACGTCATGCGCAACCATGGCTGCAAGTCCATCATCTTCTCGAGCTCCTCGACCGTCTACGGCGACCCGGACAACCCGCCCGTCACCGAGGAGGATCCTAAGAAGCCCGCGACCAACCCCTATGGTTGGACCAAGTGGATGATCGAGCAGATCCTTATGGACGTCCACACCGCCGACCCCGAGTGGGACGTCGTGCTACTCCGTTACTTCAACCCCATCGGCGCCCATCCGTCGGGCCTGATCGGCGAGGATCCCAAGGGCATCCCCAACAACCTGGTGCCCTATGTCGCCCAGGTCGCCGTGGGCAAGCTCGAGGCCGTTCAGGTCTTTGGCAACGACTACCCCACCCCCGACGGCACCGGCGTGCGCGATTACATCCACGTGTGCGATCTGGCATCTGGTCACGTGGCCGCCCTCAACTGGATGAACGGCAAGACCGGCGTCGAGATCTTTAACTTGGGCACCGGCACCGGCACCTCGGTACTCGAGGTCGTCGCCGCCTTCTCCAAGGCTTGTGGCAAGGAGCTGCCCTACGTGATCCGCGAGCGCCGCGCCGGCGACATCGCTGCCAACTGGTGCGATGCCTCCAAGGCCGAGCGCATGATGGGCTGGAAGGCCCAGTACGACATCGCGGACATGTGCCGCGATAGCTGGAACTGGCAGAGCCACAACCCCAACGGCTTCGCCGACGCCGAGTAGCAAAAACCTACATACCGCTCTTGCCCCGATCTCACGTTGTGAGGTCGGGGCTTTTTTTCATGGCATGTAACCATTCGCCGAAAATCGACCAACTTTTTTATCTTGCCTGTACATGTTTAAACAACATGTTTTACAATAGGCGTATCGAATCAGAACATCGGAGGCGGACTGCACACCCATCGGCAGGCCGACCCCACAACAAGAAGGTTGGTGAGCGCATTCATGGAGCGTGCAAGCGGCGTCCTCATGCCCGTCTCATCTCTGCCCGGACCATACGGAATCGGCGGCTTTGGCTGGAATGCCTACGACTTCGTCGATTTTCTCGCCTCGTGCAAACAACATTACTGGCAGATTCTGCCCCTTACGACGACCAGCTATGGCGATTCGCCCTATCAGTCGTTCTCGGCCCGCGCAGGCAACCCCAACTTTATCGACTTTGCCGAGCTTATCGAGGCAGGGTATCTGGAGCAGCGCGATATCGATGGCGTGTATCTGGGATCCGACCCCAGCAATGTCGACTACGGTGCTATCTTTGGCGGCCGCCGTCAGATTCTCGACCGCGCCGCTGAGCGCTTTGCTGCCGACAAGCCGGCCGATTTCGATGACTTTATCCAGGCCAACGAGGACTGGCTCATCCCCTACTGTGAGTTCATGACCGTCAAAGAGGAGTGCGGTCTCAAGGCGTTTTGGGAGTGGCCCGCGGAGCTCCGCACCCGCGGCGAGGCTTCCGCCAAGGTCTGCGCCGACCATCCGGCGCGTATGCTCTACCACCAGATGACCCAGTACTTCTTCGATCGCCAGTGGAGCCGCCTCAAGGCCTATGCCAACGAGCGCGACATTCTCATCATCGGCGACCTGCCCATCTATGTCTCGCGTGACTCCGTCGAGATGTGGGCGACGCCTGAGCTCTTTAAGATCGACACCGCCGGCAATCCCGTGAGCGTCGCCGGCACGCCGCCCGACCAGTTCTCGGCCACCGGCCAGTACTGGGGCAACCCCATCTACGACTGGGACGCCATGGAGTCCGACGGCTTCTCCTGGTGGGAGGGCCGCATTCGCGCCGCCCTCGACATGTACGACGTCATCCGCCTGGATCACTTCCGCGGCTTCGAGGCCTATTGGGAGGTGCCGTTCTCCTCTCCCGATTCGTCCTACGGTTCGTGGACGCAGGGTCCCGGCCTCAAGTTCTTCAAGACGCTCGAGGAAAAGCTCGGCACGCTGCCCATCATCGCCGAGGACTTGGGCTTCCTCACCCCCGGCGTCATCGACATGCGCGACAACTCGGGCTTCCCCGGCATGAAGATCCTGCAGTTTGCCTTTGAGGGCACCAACTCGTACTACCTGCCGCATAACTACATCGCCAACACCGTCGCCTATGTGGGCACCCACGACAACGAGACGGCGCGCGGTTGGTTTGAGGGAACGGCCACCCCGCGTCAGCGCGAGCAGGCAGCCCTGTACACCCATCAGCAAGCCGGCGAACCCATGGCAGATGCACTCAATCGCACCATCGCCGCCAGCGTAAGCGACACGTGCATCTACACCATGCAGGACCTGCTCAACTTGGGCAACGAGGCGCGCATCAACACCCCTGCCACGCTGGGCGGCAACTGGACCTGGCGCATGCTCGACGGCGCCATCACCCGCGAGCTCGAGCACAAACTCACCGACTGGACCGAGACCTACTTCCGCATCCCGTCGGAAGCCGAAATCGAGCTTCCTCAATAGGAGCCACCGCGCCCGACCCCTCCCCACCGTGCGGACGCGCTTGCTTTTCCCGCGCGAGGCCACCCCAATCCCCTCGCGCGGGCTTCTTATGAATTGCAGACATGAAACAACCCATCACAGGAGAAAACATGCCCCGAATTAACCTCATGGAACTCGCCGAGCAGTCTTTTGGCACCTCGCTCGAGCAGCTCGACGACCGTCGCATTTACAAGCTGCTGGTCAAACTCGTGCAGGAGCGCTCCGCCGCCCGCCCGCTCAACAACGGCAAGAAAAAGCTCTATTACATTTCCGCCGAATTTTTGATCGGCAAGCTGCTCATCAACAACATGATCGACCTCGGCATCTACGACGAGGTTAAGGACCAGCTCACCGCCGCAGGCCACGACCTCAACAAGATCGAGGAATTCGAGGTCGAGCCGTCACTCGGCAACGGCGGCCTGGGCCGCTTGGCCGCATGCTTCCTGGATTCCATCGCCACGCTGGGCTTGACCGGCGATGGCGTGGGCCTCAACTATCACTACGGTCTGTTCCGTCAGCGCTTTGTCGACAACCAGCAGAAGGCCGTCCCCGACGAGTGGCTCGGTGAGCAGGACATCCTAGTCGACGATGACCGCTCCTACACCGTCGAGTTCGGCGATTTTGCCGTTACTTCCAAGCTCGTCAACATCGATGTGCCCGGTTACGGCCAGCCCACCAAGAACCGCCTGCGCCTGTTCGACCTGGCGAGCGTCGACGACGGCCTGGTCCCCGGCAGCTCCATCGACTTCGACAAGACCGAGATCGCCAAGAACCTCACCTTGTTCCTCTACCCCGACGATTCCGACGAGCAGGGCCGCCTACTTCGCATCTATCAGGAGTACTTCATGGTGAGCAACGCCGCCCAGCTCCTGATCGACGAGGCCGTCGAGCGCGGCAGCAACCTGCACGATCTGGCCGACTATGCCGTGGTCCAAATTAACGACACGCACCCCACCATGGTCATCCCCGAGCTCATTCGCTTGCTCACCACCGAGCATGGCATCGAGTTTGACGAGGCCGTGACCATCGTACGCTCCATGGTCGCCTACACTAACCACACGATTCTTGCCGAGGCGCTCGAAAAGTGGCCGCTCACCAGCCTGCAGAAGGTCTCCCCTGCCATCGCCGACATTATCGTCAAGCTCGATGAGATCGCAAAGGCCGAGCACGACGACCCGCGCGTTGCCATCATCGACGAATACGACACCGTCCACATGGCCCACATGGACATCCACTTTGGCTTCTCCATCAACGGCGTCGCCGCACTCCACACCAAAATCCTGGAGGACACCGAGCTTCATCCGTTCTACGAAATCTACCCCGAGAAGTTCTCCAACAAGACCAACGGCATCACCTTCCGCCGCTGGATCCAGGGAGCCAACCCCGCGCTCGCCAGCCTGCTCGACGATGTGATCGGTACCGATTGGCGCAGCACCGGCGACTTGAGCAAGCTCGCCGACTTCGCCGACGATAAGAGTATTCTTGAGCGCCTGGCCGCCACCAAGGCCGAGGCAAAGACCATCATGCGCCAGTTCATGGCGCTCGAGCAGGGTGTGACGATCCCCTCCAACGCCATCATCGATGTTCAGGTCAAGCGTATCCACGAGTACAAGCGCCAGCAGATGCTCGCGCTCTACATCATCTGGAAGTACCTCGACATCAAGAACGGCAACAGACCTAAGCACCCCGTCACCATCATCTTTGGCGGCAAGGCGGCCCCTGCCTACACTATCGCCCAGGACATCATCCATCTGATCCTGACGCTTTCCCAGTGGATTGCCAACGACCCCGACGTGGCTCCCTACCTGCAGGTCGTCATGATCGAGAACTACAACGTCACCGCCGCCGAGCGCGTGATTCCCGCTGCCGACATCTCCGAACAGATCAGCCTGGCCTCCAAGGAGGCGAGCGGCACTTCTAACATGAAGTTCATGCTCAACGGCGCTTTGACCCTGTGCACGCTCGACGGTGCCAACGTGGAGATTGCCGAGCTCGTGGGCGACGAGAACATCTACACCTTTGGTGCCTCGTCCAAACAGGTCGAGCAACTCTACGCCGACGGCACCTATGACGCCGGCGCGCTCTACTGCAAGCCCGGCATTAAACTGCTGGTGGACTTCATCACCAACCCGGCCTTTATGGCGACCGGCAACGCGGAGCGCCTGCAGCGTCTGCACGACGACATCAAGGGTAAGGACTGGTTTATGGCCCTACTCGACATTGAGGAATACATCCAAACCAAGGAGCGCGTGCTAGCCGACTACGAGGACCAGGACGCCTGGATGCGCAAGGCGCTGATCAACATCGCCAACGCCGGCACCTTCTCTTCCGACCGCACAATCTCCCAGTACAACGACGAGATCTGGCACCTGAGCTAATTCGATTCCCTTACCCATCCTCTTGAAAGCGGAGTCGCGGCAACGCGGCTCCGTTTTTTGTGCCCGCACGTTACCCTGCGACCCAACTCGGCCAAACAATCTCAATCTGTAACAACTACTCAACCAAAACGGTCCCAGCTGTTACAGATCGAGACATACCGGCCCCTCCCCTTGGGTTTATCTCAATCTGTAACATCTAGCAGCTGAAATTCACCTTTGGTGTTACAGATTTAGATGAAATGGTTAGCTCAGCGGAACCGTCTCGATCTGTAACATCTAACGTCCGAAATCAGCCTCACCCGTTACAGATCGAGACAAACGACCGGTCAGACAGCCCCAACACAAAGAAAGGCTCCCCTCTCGCCCAGTGGACGGGAGGGGAGCCTTATATGTGACCGCGGCAAAAGGATGGCAATACCGCAGTCGCCCAAAGGGAGGGCCTGGATGCACCGGGCCTAGATAAGGTTCTTGCCAGAGACCTTATCGAAGAGGTGGGTCGCGTTCTTCTCGAACTTGAACCAGATGGTGTCGCCAGCCTTGAGCGCGCCCTTGGCCTCGAGGTCGACGACGGGGATAATCAGGACAAACTGGCCGTCGGGAGCGGTCACGTGGACATGCTCGGTCGAGCCCATGAGCTCGGTCACCTCGACGGTACCCTGGAGCGCGCCCTCCTCGCCCTTGTCGGCAAGCAGGATCTGCTCGGGACGCACGCCGGCCGTAATCTCCTTCACGTCGCCGCCGTCCCAGTTGAGAGCAAGCTGAGCGCAAGTCTCGGGGGCGAGCGCCACGTTCATATCCTCGGTCTTGACGGTAAAGCCGTTGCCCGAGCGCACCAGCTGGGCATCGAAGAAGTTCATCTGCGGCACGCCGATGAAGCCGGCGACGAAGATGTTCGCGGGATGGTTGAAGACCTCCTGCGGCGTGGCGATCTGCTGGACAACGCCGTCCTTCATGACCACGATACGGTCACCGAGGGTCATAGCCTCGGTCTGGTCGTGAGTAACATAAATGAACGTGCCCTTGATCTCGTGGCGCAGCTTAATGAGCTCGGCACGCATCTGGTTACGAAGCTTGGCGTCCAGGTTGGACAGCGGCTCGTCCATCAGGAAGACCTTGGGGTCACGCACGATGGCGCGGCCGATAGCGACACGCTGGCGCTGGCCGCCGGAGAGCGCCTTGGGCTTACGGTCGAGGTACTCGGTAATGCCCAGAATCTCGGCAGCAGAGCGAACCTTACGGTCGATCTCGTCCTTGGGGACCTTCTTGAGCTCAAGCGTAAACGCCATGTTCTCGTACACCGTCATATTGGGGTACAGAGCATAGCTCTGGAACACCATGGCAATGTCGCGGTCCTTGGGCGCCACGTCGTTGACGCGCTTGCCGTCGATGAGCACGTCGCCCGAAGTGATGTCCTCCAGGCCAGCGACCATGCGCATCGTCGTGGACTTGCCGCAGCCAGACGGGCCAACGAGAACGACAAACTCCTGGTCATGCACGGTGAGATTAAAGTCCTCCACCGCGAGCACGCCGTCCTCGGTAACCTTGAGGTTGTGCTTCTTCTCCTCGGTCTTCTTCTTTTTGCCAAAGAAGCCCTTCTTTTTGGACTCGTTGTTGGGATACACCTTCTGAACATGTTTGAGAACGATCTCGGCCATGTCTTTACCTTTCGATATGCGGCGCCGCGCTGAGGGGCGCCGCAGAAACTTGCAAAACAGTTACGGCATCAGCCCTTGACGGCACCCGCCACCACGCCGTCGATGATGTACTTCTGGCAGAGGATGTACATGATGACGATGGGGATAACGACCATCATGATGCAGGCCATCATGGGACCGAGCTCGACGTGGCCGTAGCCGCCGCGGAAGTACTGGATCAAGATAGGAATGGTCCTGTACTTAGTGGAGTCGAGGGTAAGGTAGGGCAGCAGATAGTCGTTCCAGACCCACATGGTCTCGAGAATGCCGACCGAAAGATAGGTGGGCTTCATGATGGGAAGGACGATCTTAAAGAACACCTGAACCGGGTTGCAGCCGTCGATCATGGCCGCCTCTTCGATCTCGAGCGGAATGTTCTTTACAAAGCCGGCGAACATAAAGACCGCCAGGCCCGCGCCAAAGCCAAGATAGATAAAGCAGATGTTGAACGGCGTGTTGAAGCCGATGCGGTCTGCCAAATTGGACAGCGTGAACATGAGCATCTGGAAGGGCACGACCATCGAGAAGACGAACAGGTAATAGAAGAAGTTCGAGATCTTGTTGTTGACACGAACCACATACCAAGCGCACATGGAGCAGCACACCAAAATCAGCACGACCGACGTGACCGTGATGATGAGCGAGTACATAAATGCCGAGGCAAAGCCCTGCTCGTTAAGAGCGTGCAAGTAGTTTGCAAGGCCGTTGAACGTCTCGGGCGTGAGCAGATCGAATGCCGTGGTGGTGCTGATTGCAGTTGCCTTTTTAAAGGAATTGAGCGCAATCATGAACACGGGGTAGATCCACGCGAGCGACAGAATCGTAAAGAAAATCGAGAGCGCGCGGTTGATAACCTTATCGCGTTTCATTACTGCTGCACCTCCTTGGACCTCGTGGCCTTAAGCTGAATCATGGAGATGGCTACGACCAGGATGCAGAAGATAACCGCCTTGGCCTGACCGATGCCCTGCCATGCGATACCGGCACGCGAATAGAACGTGTTGTAGATGTTCAGGGCGAGCATCTCGGTGGAATGCGCGGGGGCGCCGCCGGTAAGGGCGAGGTTCTGGTCGAACAGCTTAAAGCCGTTGGTGATGGACAGGAACAGGCAGATGGTGATGGTCGGCATCAGGTTAGGGATCTTAACCTTCCAAAACGTCTGCCATGCCGTGGCACCGTCGACCTTGGCGGCCTCGATGTAGTCGGACGGAATGGACTGCAGACCAGCGATATAGATGATCATCATGTAGCCGACCTGCTGCCACAGGGTCAGGATGATAAGGCCCCAGAAGCCAGCAGCAGAGTTAAGGGCGATGAGCTGAGCGCCCACGTTGGAGAGCAGGCAGTTGATCAGAATCTGCCAGATGTAGCCCAGCACGATGCCGCCGATCAGGTTAGGCATAAAGAAGATCGTACGGAAGATGTTGGTGCCTTTGAGCGCCTTGCGGGTGAGCGCCTGCGCAATGGCCAGGGCGATCACGTTGATGAGCACCGTCGACAGGAAGGCAAACGCCACGGTAAAGAAGAACGACGTGGAGAACTGTGGATCGGACAGTGCGCGCACGTAGTTCTCGATACCGACAAAGTGCGCATTGTTGATGGTAATAAACTGGCAGAACGAGAGATAGAAGCCCTGGATAAAGGGGATCACGAACCCGATCATAAACGCCAGGCACGTGGGCAGCATAAAGAGCGGCCACCAGCGCTTGAGTGCTTTGCCCATAAAAGGGTCCTTTCAATATGCAGGGGGCGGGCAAACCAACGTCTGCCCGCCCCCTGTCGCTAATCAGATAGCTTGGGCAGCAACTACTTACTCGGAAGCAGCCTTCTCGGTCTTCCAGCCATCGACGAAGGCGTTCTTGACGCCGTCCCACTTGGTGTTGTCGGCAGCATAGGCAATCAGAGCCTGCTTGAGGTTCTTCTTCCACTCCTCAGAGGGGATGTAGACGAAGTCCCAAGCGACGGTCTTCTTGCCGTCCTTAGCCATGGCAACGGCCTGCTGCGAGAAGACGTTGGTGGTCTCCTTGGCGCTCTTGAACGGAGCGGTCAGGCCCATCTTGTCAGCGATGATGCTGGTCGGGGTGTCAGCGGTGACGCACCAGTACATGAAGTCCTCGGTGGCCTTCTGAGCATCCTCGGAAGCCTGGGAGCTCACGCACCAGTAGTTCTCGCCGCCGGAGCACAGGCCCTGGTTCTCCTCGCCGTCAACGCCGATGTAGATCGGCAGCATGCCGAGCTGGTCGTCGGTCATACCGGCCTTGGTGAGGTCAGCGTATGCCCAAGAGCCGTTCTGATAGAAGACGGCCTTGCCGGTTGCGAACTCGTTGGTGGCGTCGTCACCGGTCTTGGAGGCAAGCTGCGAAGGATCGCAGGTGGAGTCGGTGATGTACAGGTCGAAGATCTGCTTGAAGTTGTCGAGATACTCGCCCTTGATCTCGTCGTCCTCCTGGTTGTGCTCCTTCTCGAACTCGTAGTAGAGCGGGAGGTTGGCGAGGTGGGTGGTGTAGCGCCAGCTGGAGGAGTCATCCATGCCAGCAGAAGTGAAGGCACCCTCAACGCCAAGCTCGTCCTTGCGGGCCTGGATGTCGTCGGCACAAGCCTTCAGCTTGTCGAAGGAGTTGATGTCCTCGGCCTTGTAGCCAGCCTTCTCGAGCAGCTGCTTGTTGTAGATGATGCCGTAGCTCTCCTGGACCCAGTCGATACCCAGATCCTTGCCGTCGGACTGCAGAGCCAGGGAGTCGTCGATGAGCTCACCGCGGAGCTTGGTATCGGACAGGTCGGCGCAGTAATCCTTCCAGTTCTTAAGACCGGTGGGGCCGTTGACCTGGAACAGGGTCGGAGCGGAGCTCTTGGACATCTCGGACTTGAGCTTCTCCTCGTAGGTGTTGGAGGCGGCGGTCACGATCTTGACCTCGACGCCCTTCTCCTTCTTGTACGCCTTGGCGATCTCCTTCCACTCCTTGTCGACCTCGGGCTTGAATTGGAGGAAGTAGACCTCGGCAGCGTCACCAGAAGCAGAGGAGCCGGAGCCGGCGGAGCCACCGCAGCCCACGAGGCCCAGACCAAGAACCGCAGCCGCGGAACCAGCAAAGCCCAGGAACTGCCTTCTGCTCATTTCGTTCTTCATTACAATCCACCCTTTCACACCGTGGCGGCACCCTTTGCCGCCGCCTTCGGAGATTGGCTCGGGGACTTTGCCCCTTTTGCTGATTTGTACGATACGCTATTTGGCTACTTGTTTGAACAAGTATTACTAGAGCGGTAGAAAAACTTCGGTGAACGGTAATTTCAACTTGATACTTGACAAGTTTTGTATAAACAATTATTTGTTATCAAATGCAGCGAAAACGCCCGGTCAAGCCGATGCATCGTCGGTTTGACCGGGCGTTTTCGCTTTGAGGGCATGAGTCTCGTCAGGCTGCGAGCTAGCCGGCTATCGCTTGGAGTTGACGCGGTAATGGAAGATCTCGGGATGCGTGCGGGCATGCGTGACCTCGAACAAGATGCCGTCCGAGGTGTACGACTGGCTCTCCATGACGGCGACACAGTTGTATTTGCCGAGGTCAAGATAGCTGCAGTCCTCATCGTTGGCAAGCTCGACGCTCACCGTACGGCGACTCGCCATCACCTTGACGCCGCGTTTGTGCTCCAGATAGTCGTAAATTGACTTTGCGGCGATCTCGGGCGTCAGACCCTTGGCGATCGACTCCAAAAAGTAACCATGGTCTACTTGGCGCGCATTGCCGTTAAGGCTTCGGACACGCACCACGCGAATCAACTCCTCGCCCACCTTAAAGCCCAGGCGACGAGAGAGCTGCTCGGTGCAAATCAAATGCTCAAAAGACTTAACGTCCGTCGATGCAACGGCATTGTTGCGCTTTGCAAATTCGCCAAACGACTCAACTTCCTCGAGTGCGCCCAACATGTCGGTTTCGCCCTTAAGCCAAATAACGCGCACGCCCTTGCCGTGTATGGGCTGCACAAACATCCCGTCGGCCAGCATACCCAAGGCGCGACGAACGGTATTGCGAGTACATCCGAACTCCGCGGTCAGCTCGGCTTCGGTTGGCAGCATCTCCTGAAACGCATAGGTCCCATTAATGATGCGCGAGCGTATTTCTCGGTAGATTCCTTCGTATATCGCTTTTGGCATTGTTTCACCTCTACATTATTTATTTCCGGCTAGGCACGATAGCATTTCTTAAAGTTGTTTAAACCGAATATCGGTAAAGCGACAGGATTTAACCGTTGACGGTTTCTGTCGTGCCCAAATCGGTTTCGCTCAAAACTGCCAGCACGACAATCGTCTGGTCCTCTACAATGAATCCATTGTTTAAACGTTTCCCCACGCGCAACGCGCCTCGATATTCGGAAGGCAGAACATGCTGCAAAAAATCCAACGCTTTGGCGGGGCAATGTTCGCTCCCGCCATGCTGTTTTCTATATCGGGCCTCATGGTCGGCGTCTCCGCTCTCGCAACGACTGCGGACATCGTCGGCGATCTAGCCGTATACGGAACCCCTTGGTACGTTTTTTGGGCCATCATCCAGCGCGGCTCATGGACGGTCTTTAAACGCCTCCCGCTCCTTTTTGCCGTAGCGCTGCCTATCGGTCTTGCCCAAAAGCAACCGGCACGCTGCTGCCTCGAGGCACTCGTGGCCTATTTTGCCTATTGCTTCTTTTTGAGCGAGATCATTAAGCTGAGCGGAGACAACCTTGGGCTTAAGTACCCGTCATCTTTGACCCCCGCCAACGGTATCACCGTCATCGACGGCATCAAGACGCTCGACACCGGCATTATCGGCCCGCTGGTGGTATCGGCAACCGTCGTCGCCATCCATGACCGCTTCTACGATGCCAAGGTTCCCGATTGGCGCGGCACCTTCTCGGGCTCCTCGCTGGTCTACCTCATCAGCTTTTTTGCCGTGTTTGCCCTTGCCGCTATCTCGGCCGCCATCGTGCCCTCCGTATACGCAATGACCGAAACGCTGCGCCATGCACTTACGAGCGTCGGCCCCTTTGGCGTGGGCATCTTTGTGTTTTTGGAGCGAGCGCTCGAGCCCATGGGGCTGCACCACCTGCTCTACATGCCGATCTACTACGACAACCTGGTCATTAACGACGGCATCTACGCCACGTGGAGCAGCTTGCTCCCCATCCTCTCCCATAGCACGCGCCCCCTTAATGAACTTGCGCCGTGGGCCGGTTTTACCGCCACCGGCTGGGTCAAGCTCTTTGGCCTTCCTGCCATCGCAGCCGCGTTCTACTCCACCGCAAAACCAGAGCGCCGCGCCGGCCTCAGGGTCATCCTTGTTCCCGCCATCATCGCCTCGGTGGTTTGCGGCGTTACCGAGCCACTCGAGTTTCTCTTTATGTTCACCCACCCCGGGCTCTTTTTTCTCTATGCCGTCTTATCGTCTTGCCTTGCCACAACCATGAATCTCTTTGGCATCGTCGGCATCTTCTCGGGCGGCCTCATGGAGATGGCAGCCTTCAACTTTATTCCGCTCATGCGCACGCATGCCGGTGCCTATCTTTTGGCGCTCGGTATCGGCCTTGCCTTTAGCCTCATCTTTTTTGTTAGTTTTCGAGCACTCATCTTGATCTATGACCTTAAGACGCCGGGCCGCGAGGATCATGTCGCCAATCGCGCGGCAATCGATCGTTTAACGGAAAGCGACTTTGCCAAAGAGCAATCTCCCAATGACGAGGTCAATAGTCGATCCGATCAAGATCATATCCTCGCTGAGCGGGTAATTCAGCTTTTAGGTGGTGTTGGCAATATTGTGGGCGCAACCAACTGTGCCACGCGCCTGCGCGTCGAGGTCGCAGACCCTTCCATCGTTGCAGATAACGCGTCGTTTGTCGCGGTGGGCGCCAAGGGCCTCATCATTACGGGCAAGACCGCCCAGGTGATCATCGGCATCTCCGTTCCCCGCGTTAAAGAGCATTTTGACCAGATCATGGGCCTCGAGCCGGGATTTGTGCCCACCACCTCGGCCTCCCCTGCCGCCAGCGCAGCCCATAAGCGCAGCGATATCTGCTTCTTCGATATCGACGGAACGCTCGCCTGGCAAGACCCTCGAGCGGCACAAGAGCTTCCCGAGAGCGAGCGTGACCTGTCCCCCTATCCCAACGAGGCGGTCTCGCAGGCCATCCGCGATTTCGTTGCAAATGGCAACATGGCCTTTATCTGCACAGGACGCACCCTCAGCTGCATCCACCCCAAACTTCTTGAGCTGCCCTGGACCGGCATCGTCTGTCTTGCGGGCGGTTACGCCGAGATCAACGGACACGCAATTCGCGATCTGTCGATGACGCCCGGCATGCTGCAGCGCCTTGCCCCCTATCTTGAGCAATCGGGCGAGGTCATCCGCTTTGAGGGCCTCAACGGCGTCGTGCGCATGAGTGCCGATGCCCCCGATGCTCCCGGATATGCGCGCACCCTGGGCGACGCAGTCACGCAGCTGCAACATTACAGTGTCTACAAGATCTTGATGTCTACATCGCTCGCCAACCACATCGCTCAAGATAAGACACTTGAGCCGCTGCTGTGCTTTAACGAGCTCGAACTCGAGGTAACCGAAATCTCGCCCCGCGAATGCACGAAGCGCGGGGGCATCCAGTCTGTACTCGACGCCCTCGACCCCCACCACGGAACCGTATACGGCATTGGCGACGCCAGCAATGACGTCTCGCTGATGAACGCCGTCGATGTCGGTATCGCCATGGGCAATGCGCCGGACTATCTTAAAAAGCGCGCCGACTACATCACCGACTCGGTCGACAAAGATGGCGTCGTCAAGGCGCTCGAGCACTTTAGGCTTATATAAGCAGCCGGCACGCGCACGCGTCCCGTTTCCCCAAATCGCCAAAACAGACGCGCCGGCAACTCCAATGTGGCAATATGGTATCTGCACATCACAACGATGCAAACTAAGAAAGAATGCGAGAACCCGTGTCCAGTCCGTTTACCAGCTTTTTAGCCCAGCACTTTGACCAGATCAACGACTATCTGGCCACGTTCTTTGACGGACAGGCGACCTCTGCCGATATCGAGCGCTACCTGTATACCCCGCTCTCGGCTTTTACGGCCAACGCCGGCAAGCGCCACCGCCCGCTTATCTGTATGCTCGCCGCAACCGCAGTGGGCGGTAGCTTTGAGAGCGCCCGCAGCGCCGCGGCAGCCATCGAGCATTTCCAGTCGGGCGCGCTGATCCACGACGACATCGCCGACAACGGACAACTTCGTCGAGGCAAGCCCTGCATGCACCTTACCGAGGGCACGGGCCTTGCCATCAATTGTGGCGACCTGGCGCTCACCATGGTCACCAAGACGGTTCTCGACGACCCCACGCTGGAGTCCGACGTGAAGCTGCGTGTGCTCCACGAGCTTACCGAGATGATCGTCCGCACCATCGAGGGTCAAGCGCTCGACCTGGGTTGGGTCCGTGACGGGCGCTTTGATATCTCGGTTGATGACTACCTGGACATGGCGACGCACAAGACCGCGTTTTACAGCGGAGCCACGCCGCTTGCTGCCGGAGCCATTATCGGCGGCGGCAGCGATGAGCAAATCGAAGCGCTGCGCGCCTTTGGCCTGCACACGGGCCTCGCCTTTCAGATTCAGGACGACCTGCTCAACCTTGTCGGCACTAAGGAAGCCGCCAACAAGGACTTCCGCACCGATATCACCGAGGGCAAGCGCACGCTTGTCGCCGTACACGCCCTCTCTGATGAGCGCTATCACGACGAGGTCGAGGGCATTCTTTCCTCGGGTACCGAGGACCCCGCACAGCTCGCGCGCGCCGTGGAGATCTTTCAGCAGACCGGCTCCATCGAATATGCTCACGCCTACGCGCTGGACCTGACCGCAAAAGCCAAAGCTGCCATCGAGGACGTTGAGCTTGACCCGCACGCACGCGAGCTGCTCCTCTCCATGGCAGATTTCTTTGTGGAGCGCCTCAACTAGCGGGGGTCATAAAACCTGTGGGCAGCGCGTTTGGGTACAAGTTGCTACACTGTTGAGTGCATGTTTATGCATTGTCTCGCGTTGTCTTTCCGACACGCGCTCAAAATAGTACGAATGGTACGCCGAAAGGGGTTCGTTCATGGAACCTATTATCACGGGCATGCAGGGAGCAGCCGTCGAGGATGTTCAGTCCCGTCTTCTGCAGCTCGGTTACACCATCGATGCCGACGAGGTCGCCGACAAGCGCTTTGGCACCACCACCGAGCAGGCCGTTGGCACGTTTAGGCTTGATAGCGGCCTTGCGGCCGGTTACGCCGTCGATATCCCCTGTTGGAGCGCCCTTGTAGACGCTTCGTACAAGCTGGGCGACCGCACGCTCTACCTTCGCATGCCCAATTTTCACGGCGCCGACGTAAAGGCCTTGCAGCGTGCTCTCAACGTTTTGGGCTTTGCCTGTGGCGAAGACGACGGCTACTTTGGTCCGCATACCGAGGCCGCACTGCAGCAGTTCCAGGAAAATGTCGGCCTGTTTGCCGACGGTATGGCCTTCCAGGACACCTACGCCTACATCAACCGCCTGCACCATGTGTGGGAGGGCAAGCCCTCGGTCACCGAAGCCGAGTCCCGCATCGGTTTTGCTCGCGCCGCCAACGTGCTCGAGCGTTTCCAGATTGCCGTTATCGGCGAGGACCCCATCGCACGCAGCGTTGCGTCGCGCATGTGGAATATCGCCACGGCAACGACCGACAACAGCGGCATGATGCTCTGCGACTCCGAGGTCCCAACCGACGTTGACCTGGTGCTCGAGATCGCAAGCGACGAGCTGCCCGCCGACGCCGCACCGCGTGCAGCGATTGCCCTCGCCGAGTGCCACAACCTGGCCCAGCGCATCCGCACTGCCAATGTTGCCGCGCAGCAGAAGCCGGCACGCATTCGCATCGAGCTCACGGGCATGACGCGCTACAACGGCACCTTCACGGCCAGCGACGCGCAGACACTCGCCGTACGCCTGCTCGATGGCGTTTGCGATGCCCTCGCAGATTAGGTAAACTAAACGAGTTGCTTTTGGGCAACACCACACATTGGGACGTAGTTCAACGGTAGAACTCCGGTTTTTGGTGCCGGCTGTTGGGGGTTCGAATCCCTCCGTCCCAGCCATTAAAATTGAGCGCCCTGAGCCCATAACGGCCCAGGGCGCTTTCTTGTGGGCAAGCGGAGGGATTCGAACCCGCCAGGGTGTGGAGCTGAGGAAACGCGAAGGCGCCCCAAGCCCATTAGGACCAAGAGCGCCTTACATCTTGAAATATCAGCCCAATTCCGAAAAGCGAGCCGCCTGCGACAACCAAGTAGCCGTAGGCCCCGGGAGAGCGGGGACACCGGCTT
>UQXC01000041.1 GCA_900544995.1 uncultured Collinsella sp.
TCGGGTTCCCACATTCATCCGCACATGTGCGGATGAATGTGGGAGGTGTTCGGATGAAGTCGATAATCAAGGTCCACCACAAAGGGGACAGGCGCCTTTATGGTGGTTTTGCTCGCGTGGATGACTCGGGTTACAATACGCTTGACATATCGTCCCCTTCTCCGGATGGGGACAGCGTAAGCGCTCTTGTGGCGGCACCGTAGGACTTTGAAGGTGGCCGTTGTAAGGGCGCTTTTTGTTTAGGCGCCCTCGCTCGGGCGCGCACAATGAAGGGAGAGCGTATGAAGAGCTTTATTGCCGAGGATTCATTCTGGGAGCTGTTTCCGCAGGCAGCGGTCGGTGTTGTGGTCGTGGAGGGCATGAAGCCCACGGCTCAGATTCCCCAGGAGGACGTGGATGCGATTGCGGCGTTGCTCGACCGCGCCAATATCGACGCGGAGCGTCATCTGACCAGCGATACTATCAGCGAGAACGCACCGGTCAAGGCATGGCGCGAGGCCTATCGTCTGTTCAAGACCAAAAAGGGCGCGCGTTGCTCAATCGAGAACCTGCTCAAACGCGTGCTCAAAGGTAAGCCGGTGGGCCACATTACGCCTGCGGTGGATATTTACAACACGGTGTCGCTGACCTACGCGCTGCCCGTGGGAGGCGAGGATCTGCATGCGATCGAGGGAGACCTTCGCCTGAAGGTGACCGACGGTGGCGATGCGTTCCTGCCGCTTGGCGAGGATGTGGATGACCCGACGCTGCCCGGCGAGCTTGCCTACATCGACGATGCGGGCGCCGTGTGCCGCTGCTGGAACTGGCGCGACGGCGTTCGCACGGCGCTGTCCGATGATTCGGCCGATGCGTTCCTGGCGATTGAGTGCGTGGAGCCCGAGCGGATGGGGGATTGCCAGGCTGCCGTTGATCGTCTCGCCGAGTTGCTCGAGCGTTATCTGGGCGCTACGGTTGTCGTTAAGACGCTTGTGACCCGCGACAATCCCTGCGTGGAGCTGTAGCGACGCCTGCGGATCATGTTCGCCGGCCCAAACCACCACAAAGGTGCCTGTCCTCTTTGTGGTGGTTTTTATGTTGATGGGTTAACAAATAGGGCGTGCAGGGCTGCCGGCCGTTAAGTACGGCTAAGATGTTTACCCGTTAGCATTATGCAAGCGAAAGGCGGTCGTCTCCCATGCAGCAGAGCGACGAGACACGTTTCGAGGACTTTGTCGGACTGATCAGCGGACTCTACAAGGAGATCCAGCGCATTAAGACGTCTGAGGGCGCAAGGCTGGGTCTCAAGGGCTCCGACGTTATGTGCCTGTACTATCTTGAGCGCAGCAAGGACGGCCTGACTGGCGCCGACCTGGCTCGCATGGCAGGCGTGACCCGCGCCGCCGTCTCGCGTACGCTCGCGCATCTGGAGGAGGGTGGCTACGTCGAGGTCGATGATTCGGGCGATGCCGCCGTTAAGTATCGTGCTCCGGTGCGCCTGACCGCTCTGGGCGGCGAGAGCATGAGCGAGGCGGACCGCATCATTCGCGAGGTGCTCGATACCACCGGTAAGGCTATGGGTGTGGAGCAGCGCGAGCAGATGTATGCGTCGCTGCGCACGATTCTCAACACCCTGCGCGAGATCTAAGGCCGCCAAGGCATTTGCTTCCAATTAACAACTGCATAGTCCCGTTTGAGTGCGTATGCCGTGTCGGGGCATTGCTGTCAAAATTCCCCGCGAGAGGTCCGCGAAAGAAAGGATTCGCTATGTCCATTCGTATTATTACCGATTCCGCGAGCGATATGTCGCCGACCGAGCACCCCGCTCTACGTGTTCTGCCGTTGTCCGTTACCTTTGGCACCGATGTGTACATGGATGGCATCGACATCGATCACCAGCGCTTTTACGAGATGCTCGTGGAGCGCGATGAGCTGCCCAAGACCGGCCAGGTCAACCCGTACGCGTTTTCGCAGGCGATTGCCGAGGCGCGTAAAGCCGGCGATGAGGCTGTGATTATTACCGTGGGCGCTAAGCTATCAGGCACCAATCAGAGTGCCCGTACCGCACTTGCCGAGGCGCCGGGCGGCGACGTGTACGTGGTAGACAGCAACAACGTCACCCTGGGTGAGCGCGTTCTGGTCGAGTATGCCCTGCGCCTGGTGGACGAGGGCCGTAGTGCGGCCCAGATCGCGGCGGCCGTCGAGGCCGTCCGTGACCGCGTGGTCGTCATCGGCCTGCTCGAGACGCTGGAGTATCTGGTGCGCGGCGGTCGTCTGTCTGCTGCAGCTGGCGCTGTGGGCACGCTGCTCAATGTGAAGCCCGTGGTGGCTGTCGAGGACGGTCTGATCGTGCAGCTGGGCAAGGCGCGCGGTTCCAAGAACGGCCGCAACCTGCTGAACCAAAAGGTCGAAAAGTCAGGTGGCATCGACTTTTCCATGCCGCTGGCGCTGGGCTATACGGGCCTTTCGGATGCGGTGCTCAAGAAGTATGTCGAGGACAGCGCGGCACTGTGGGCTGGTCACACCGAGGGCGAACTGCCCGTTCACACCATTGGTGCCACCATCGGCACCCACGTAGGCCCTGGCGCCGTAGCCGTAGCCTTCTTCCAGCCCGCCAACTAACCGACCTGCCATAAACCACCGCAAAGGTGCCTGTCCCCTTTGCGGTGGTTTATGCTTTTCCGGGTGGAAGGGAGCGAGCAATGGCGTCTGAGAGCTTTTTTGAACGGGTGTACGAGGTGGTCGAGCAGATCCCCGAGGGGATGGTCGCCACCTACGGTCAGGTGGCGCTGCTTGCCGGTCGTCCACGAAGCGCGCGGTACGTGGGGTATGCCCTGCATAGTAATCCGCGCCCCGGCGAGATTCCCTGTCACCGCGTGGTGTTTGCCGACGGTCGCATTTGCGAAGGCTTTGCCTTTGGCGGCCCTGATGCTCAACGCGAACTTTTGCTGGGGGAGGGCGTGACGTTTACCGATCCCATGCATGTTGATCTCGCTACCTGTCGCTGGCCTGCCGGACTCTAGCGGCTCTGCCGCGGCCAAAACCACCACAAAGGTGCCTGTCCCCTTTGTGGTGGTTTCCCATTGCAGGTTTACCGGAGCTAACTTATGGAGAAGGTATGACGGCGCATATTGACGCTAGAAAGTAAACCACGGCAAACTATATTGTTTTCAGCAACGGAGCAGGCAATAGGCGATGAAAAAGCCTGCCCTGTTGAGTTTGATTCGCATTCCTCCCCTCTGTGCGATTCAACGGTGTACTTCGGGAACAGGCCCGCTGGCAACTAACTGTCAGCGGGCCTGTTCCTGTTTGTCGGGGGAGTGCGATGGACGGAGCCGAAGCGGTCCGGCTCCAAAAAAAGGCGGTCGCCGTAGCGCCCGCCCTATAGCAATCGAAAGCTCAAGCCAGCAGATCGGTCTAGTACACCATGCCCATGGCATCCTGAACCTCTGCCAGGGTCTGCTCGGCGATCTCGTTAGCACGACGGTTGCCCTCGTGCAGGACGTCCTTCACATAGTCCAGATCGTTTTCGTAGCGCTGGCGACGCTCGCGGATAGGTGCGAAATACTCGTTGACGGCCTCGGTCACGTACTTCTTGAGCTGGCCGGAACCGCCCATGCCAATCTCCTCGGCAATCTCGATCTCGGAACGACCGGTGCAGATGGCGGCGGTCGAAAGCAGGCCGGACACGCCGGGGCGGTTCTCGGGGTCGAACGTGATCATGCGCTCGGAGTCGGTCTGGCTTTTCTTGATGCGCTTGGCCGTCTCCTCGGCGGTCATCGAAATATTGATGGCGTTGCCGTAGCTCTTGCTCATCTTGCGACCGTCAAGGCCGGGCAGCAGCGGGGTCTCGGACAGCAGTGCCTCGACCTCGGGGAACACCTTGCCGTAGCGGTTGTTAAAGCGGCGGGCGATGGTGCGGGTAAGCTCGATGTGCGGTAGCTGGTCACGACCGACGGGCACCACGTTGCCCTTGCAGAACAGGATGTCGCAGGCCTGATGTACCGGGTAGGTGAGCAGAAGGCCGGTGAGCTCGTGGCCCGAGGCCTCCATCTCGGCCTTTACCGTGGGGTTGCGCGCCAGCTCGGCCTCGGACACCAGTGACAGGAACGGCAGCATGAGCTGGTTGGCTGCGGGCACGGCGGAGTGCGCGTAGATCATGGTCTTGTCGGGGTCGATACCGCAGGCAAGATAGTCCATGACCATGTTGTACACGTTGTCCTGGATATGCTCGGTGGTGTCGCGGTCGGTGATGACCTGGTAGTCGGCGATGAGCACGTTGGTCTTGGCGCCCATGTTCTGCAGCTCAACACGGCCCTTGAGGGTACCGAAGTAGTGGCCCAGGTGCAGACGGCCGGTGGGGCGATCACCGGTGAGCATGGTGAACTTCTCGGGCGTCTTGGCCAGGCCCTCGCGAATGGTGTTGCTCTTTTGCAGCGCGACTTCGTAGCTGTTCTCGTTTGGCATGATTGCTCCTAACGTATGTTCATTGGTCAAGATGATAACGCGTTTATTGGAGGGGCGGGACGTAAGTAGGCGAGGGGCGGGAGAGGGGTGGCTTGTGCGATGGGCGCGGCGCGCCCGCGCTTGGCCAACGGTGCCTTGGCACATCCTTGGCAGCTTGCCCTAGAGCTTGTGGTGGCGCTCTTCTTTGCGCTCCTCGGCTGCCTGCTCCTCCTGCTTAAAAGCGGGGTCGTCGGGGGTGACCAGTTCGTCCTCGTGCGTGCGCTTGTTGTAATGGTGGCGCAGCACGGGCTCAAACAGATGCAGGTGCTTGGCAAAGGCCGCCGAGCCAATGGCGAGCACGGTAAAGATGAGCACGCGCATGGGCACCTCGACCTGGTTAATCGCGGCGGCGCCGGCCGAAAGCATGATGCACCAGGCATAGATGAGCAGCACGGCCTGTTTTTGGTTGTAGCCTTCTTGGATCAGGCGGTGGTGGATGTGGCCCTTGTCGGCCTGCCCGATGCTAATGTGGGCGCGCCTGCGGCGCACGATGGCGCTGAACGTGTCGATGATGGGCACGCCGGCAACGATGAGCGGGATGATAAGCGAGGTGAGTGCGGCGGTGCGGCTCACGTTGAGCAGCGAGATGGAGCCCAGCGCAAAGCCCAGAAGCAGCGACCCCGAGTCGCCCAAGAAGATGCTTGCGGGGTTGAAGTTGTAGCGCAAAAAGGCCAGACAGGCGCCAAAGAGCGCAATGGAGAGCGCGGCGGCGTCGATGCGGCCCGAGAGAACGGCCATCGAAAACATGGTGAACGAGGCGATGCCGCAGATGCCCGTGGCCAAGCCGTCGAGGCCGTCGATGAGGTTAATGATGTTGGTGAATGCCACCAGATAGATCACGGTAATGGGGTAGGCGAGCCATCCGAGCATGATCTCGCCGGGAGCAAACGGGTTGACGATGACGCCGATTTTTAGGCCGCCCATGCAGGCGATAAGCGCGGCGAGGACCTGTCCGGCCAGCTTTTGCTTGGGCGTGAGCTGGAAGACGTCGTCGATAGCGCCGGTCGCAAAGATGACGGTAAAGGAGAGCGCCAGCATGGGATAGCTAATGTGAAGGCGCGGGTGCGGCACCAGGACGGGTGGCCAGCCTAGGTACCAGGTGCCTAGGATTTGCACAATGCAGGCAACGACCAGGCCCAAAAACACCGCCGTTCCGCCCAAACGCGGGATGGGCTTGGTGTTGATGCGGCGCTTAGAAGGATAATCGACGGCATCGAGCTTAATTGCCAAGCGCTTGACCAGGGGCACCGCGAGGAAGGTCGTGATAAAGGCCGCCGCTGCCACGCATAGGTACGGTATGTAGCTCGGGGATGAAGCCATGAATCTAAAAACCGCCAAGCGTCGAAGGAAAAGGTCAGAAGAACGCCATGCGCAAAGGGCATAGCCGAACCATAATACTCGACCAAGGGGGGTGCATGTAATTGCACGCAGCGATAATCACGCGCTTACCAGATATTGGGATGTTGTCGATGGCTTGTCGGGATGCCGACGGGGATCCATATGGACTGTAATGGTGATTTTCGGCAAAAGAAAACCACCCCCCACGTTACGAAAATGAACCCACCTAAAACAGGTGGGTGCCCTCATCGACTGTTCCAGCGTCCTTAACAACGAAGGATACCTGTACTAGGTACGACTGTGTGGGCTCCCTAAATAAACGCGACGGTTCACCCAGTTGCTCCGCGGGGGGCGGAATACCTACATCATAAAGCGGCACTTTGTGGATTCCAGTCTTGACATTACAAAAATCGTGTCGGACGATTACGGCGCCTTAGGGACGGAGCCGTCTACGCGGCCTGGCCCTTTACGTTTGAGCTGCTGAATCGTTGTTTTGGAGCATGTTTTTATGCCGACGTCGTTGACCGAACTTTTTTCGCCCGCCTGCCATTTGTGTCCCCGCCGTTGCGGTGCGGCGCGCGATGAGGGCGCGCGCGGCGTATGCGGTGCTAACGACACGCTCAAGGTGGCCCGCGCGGCGCTTCATATGTGGGAGGAGCCGCCTATCTCGGGCGAGGCCGGTTCGGGCACGATCTTCTTTAGCGGCTGCTCGCTCAAATGTATCTACTGCCAGAATCACGAGATCTCGACCGGCAATTTTGGGCTTGAGATTTCGCCTGAGCGCCTGGTCGAGATTATGCTGGAACTGCAGGACCAGGGTGCCAACAACATCAATTTGGTGACGGCGACGCATTATGCTCATCTGCTGCCGGCCGCGATTG
Organism: uncultured Collinsella sp.; assembly: GCA_900544995.1. Taxonomy (GTDB): domain Bacteria; phylum Actinomycetota; class Coriobacteriia; order Coriobacteriales; family Coriobacteriaceae; genus Collinsella. The sequence continues at coordinate 6,702 of UQXC01000041.1, forward strand.
CCGCAGCGCGGGAGCGCGGGCTGGACATCCCGATCGTCTACAACACGAGTGGTTACGAGCGCGCGAGTGCCGTGACGGCGCTGGGCGACCTGGTCGATGTGTGGCTCACCGACTTTAAATATGCCGATGCCGGGCTTGCGCAGTCGCTCTCCCATATAAAGGATTACCCGCGTGTGGCCGTGTCGGGTCTGGCCCAGATGGCGCGCGAGATCGAGCGCCGCGGGGGAGAGTTGGTGGACGAGGACGGGCTTATGAAGCGTGGCATGATCGTGCGTCACCTGGTGCTTCCGGGGCATGCAGACGATTCGTGTCGCGTGCTGGACCTGGTGTGGCAGACGGTGGGCGACGTGCCGATCTCGGTTATGAACCAGTACACGCCCAATGCGCTCATGCGCGAGCAGGGCGGCGACCTGGCACGCGCCGTGACGCGTGAGGAGTACGAGCAGGTGCTCGACCATGCCGACGACCTGGGTTTTACGACGATGTTCTGGCAAGAGGGCGGCGCGGTAGACGAGAGCTTCACCCCGGCCTTCGACACCACCGGTGTTCTTACCAGCGCAAAGTAGTGCGTTCGTCGATGATTTTTCTGGGACGGGGATAAAAAATCATCGAGAGGATCGCCTGTTCGAAAAGTTGCCAAAATAGCCGCGCCCCAAAAAGACTGGTTATTGGGCGTTGACAGTTGGCGAGCCGTAGGTAAAATATCGACTTGTCCTGGGGACGTAGCTCAGTTGGGAGAGCGCTGCCGTCGCATGGCAGAGGCCGAGGGTTCGACTCCCTTCGTCTCCACCCTTGGATTTGATAAGCCGCTGACATTGTGTCGGCGGCTTTTTTTAAAAGAAAGGGCTATACCATGGCCGAGCTTGAGTCCCAACCATTGTCCGACGAGGAGCGCGCTGAGTTGGAAGAGCTCCGCGCTGAGAAGGCCCGCCGCGAGGCTCGGGAAGAGGCCCGTCGCGAGCGTGAGGAGCTGGCTGCCCTGCGCGCCGAGCGTGCGAAGGCCGAGGAGCTCGCCTCGAACGCCGCATCCGAGCGCAAGCCCGCGCCCGCACCCAAGCCCGCTGCTGCGAAGCCTGCACCTGCCGCGCCCAAACCTCAGCCTAAAAAGGCCGCTCGTCCCAAGTCCGTCGAGCCCAAGCCGAGCCGTGACGAGATGACCTTTGCCCAGCGCATGGTTACCTCCAAGGAACCTACGGGCGAGAACGAGATCCCTGGCATGGCGCCGGCTCAAAAAATCATCATTGTCCTTGCCCTCATCGCGTTTGTCATCTTTATGGGCTACACGATCCTGACCAGCATGGGCCTGCTCTAACCTATTTGCATCGGGCGTTATGTCCGCATCCTCTGCTCTCGTCTAACCCTCAAATTCTGTACCACACATCCGAAAGGTCGCCCCATGGCTTTGACCGACATCTCGCATCCCACCGACATTGCAATGCTCACCGATCTGTACGAGCTCACTATGGCCCAGGGCCTGTGGGAGAGCGGCAAGGCCAATGAGCAGGGTTGTTTTACCGCGTTTTACCGCGACCATCCCTTTGGCAGCGCCTATGCCGTCATGTGCGGCACCGCCGAGCTGCCCGAGCTGGTCGAGAACCTGCGCTTTACGCCCGAGGATATCGACTACCTCGCATCGCTTGAGGCCCCGGCCGGCGGCGCGATGTTTAAGTCCGCATTCCTCGACTATCTGCGCGATTTTCGTGCGCATGTAAACATCGACGCCGTGCCCGAGGGCGAGCTCGTCTTTCCGCGCGAGCCCATGGTGCGCGTCACCGGCCCCGCGCTGGAGTGCCAGCTGCTCGAGACGGCGCTGCTCAACATCGTCGGGTTCCAGACGCTTGTCGCCACCAAGACGGCGCGCGTGGTGCTCGCCGCTGACGGTCGCCCCGTGGCGGAGTTTGGCCTGCGCCGTGCCCAGGGCCCCGATGGCGGCCTAGCTGTTGCGCGCGCGAGCTACGTTGCCGGCTGCTCCTCTACGTCCAATGTGCTCGCCGGCCGCCGCTACGGTATTCCCGTCTTTGGCACGCATGCGCACAGCTGGGTGATGAGCTTCGATTCCGAGCTCGAGGCCTTCCGCGCCTTTGCCAAGTCGAGCCCCAAGAACTGCACGCTGCTCATCGACACCTATGACGTGCGCGAGGGCTGCGAGCATGCCATTACGGTTGCCAAGGAGATGGAGGCGGTGGGCGAGCGCCTGTCGGCTATTCGCATCGACTCCGGCGACCTTGCCAAGCTCTCCAAGTATGTTCGCGGCCGTTTTGATGCCGAGGGCCTGCCCTATGTGGGTATCTCGGTGTCCAACGACCTGGACGAGTACACGATTCAGTCGCTGCTCGACCAGGGCGCGCCCATCGATAGCTTTGGCGTGGGTACCAAGCTCGCGACCTGCTACGACCAGCCGGCGCTGGGCGGCGTGTACAAGCTTTCCGCCCGCCGTGCGAGCGAGGCCGACCCGTGGACGCCGGTGGTCAAGCTCTCCGAGCAGCCCTATAAGCGCACGATCCCGGGCGTACAGCGCGTGCGCCGTTATTACGACGGCTTTGGCGGCCCGGTCTGCGACATGATCTACGACGAGGACCATCTGGCGGGGGAGGGCGCCGCGCGCGGCAATACCCTCGTGGCCGTGAATGATGCCGCCCTGGTGACCGACGTGTCCGAACTTGAGTATCGTGAGCTGTTGGTGCCGATCGTGCGCGACGGCAGTGCGGTGGCTCCGCGTGAGAGCATCCAGGACGCGCGCGAGCGCTGTGTTTGGGCGCTCGATCATCTGGATGCGGCTTTCAAGCGCTTCCTGTATCCGCAGACCTACGTGGTGGGTATGGAACAGGGCCTGGCCCAGGTGCGCGACGAGCTCGTGCGCAAGAATATGGCCGCGGCCTCGGCTTTCCCCTGGGCAAAATGATTCCTTGGGCGGTAGGGGCGAGTCACGCTCCCTTGGCCGCCAGCTCGGCCGTTCGCTGAACAGTTGATTGGTTTGACGTATGACGACTTCTTATAAAACGATGGTGGTAAAGATCGGTTCGTCCACGGTGGTGGGCGCCGATGGCAAGGTCAACCGCGCCTTTATCGGCGGACTTGCCGATCAAGCCGCAGTGCTGCGCAAGCTCGGCTGGCGTCTGGTCGTGGTGAGCTCGGGCGCTATTGCCTGTGGCTATCCCGTGTTGGGCTTCGACCGCAAGCCGGTCGGCGACCTTCCGAGCCTGCAGGCCTGCGCCTCGGCTGGTCAGTGCATCATCTCGTCGGCCTACGACGAGGAGTTCCATGCGCGCGACCTGCTCACCTCGCTCGTGCTGCTCACGCGTCACGACACGGCGCGTCGCACGTCCTACCTGCACGCGCGCGACGCCCTGCTGCGTCTGGTGGAGCTGGGCGTGGTGCCGGTCGTCAACGAGAACGACACCGTTACCGTCGACGAGATCAAGTTTGGCGACAACGACACACTGGCGGCGCTCGTGAGCTGCCTGGTATCTGCCGATCTGTGCGTGACGCTCTCGGACATCGATGGTCTCTATACTGCCAATCCGCATGAGGACCCCACGGCCGAGTTTGTTCCTGTCGTGCATAAGATCGATGCCAAGATTATTGCCTCGGCGGGCGATTCTTCCACATCGGTGGGCACGGGCGGCATGATTACCAAGATCCGCGCGAGTCGCATCCTGATGACGGCGGGCATTCAGAGCGTGATTTGCTCGGGCGAGGAGCCCGATGCGCTCGTGCGCCTCGCCCGCGGCGAGAGCGTGGGCACGCTGTTCGATCCGCCGGCGGAGCGTCTGGACATCGCGCCCCGCAAGCTGTGGATCGCGCTGGGCGACAAGGCACATGGGTCGGTGACGGTTGATGATGGTGCTGCGAAGGCGCTGGTTAGCCGTGGCTCTTCCTTGCTTGCGGTGGGTATTCGCGAGGTCGATGGCCAGTTTGCCGAGGGCGATGTGCTCGATGTGTGCGATCCGAGCGGTATGGTCGTCGCCCGCGGTATCGCCGAGGCCGATTCGGACGTGCTGGAACTTGCTGCCGGTCGCCGCCAGGACCAGATCGCCAGCAACCGCCTGCTCGCTAACCTGGCCGAGAAGCCGGCGATACACAGGGATAATTTAATCGTCTTCGCATAACCAATTGACGCTGCAAACGCCCCTAAGCGGCAATCTGACGTTCAATCGTCGGGCATGACCAAAAGGTCAATGCCCTCCTCTTTCACGTCACCTTGCTCGCTTAGGGGCGTTTTCGCTTTCCGTTCTCTACCTGCGGCATTGTCGTTGCCGGCACTTGTTCGGCACTTGGGGACGTTCTTTTTGTGCCGGCAGGTGGGGACACCCCTTTGCTAGAAGATTCGGCGCAGGTCTCCGCGGTTGAGGGCCTCGTCGAAGAGGTGCTTGAATACCACGCTGCCGTGCAGGCCGTCGTGCTCGAACTCGTTGGTCACCCAGGCATGCGAGTTGCCCACGCGGCTGAGCGTATCGAGCTGCAGGCCCGAATCCACGTACATGTCGTCGAAATACACCGCGGCCTGGAGCGGAACTTCGTTGCAGGCCAGGCGCTGCGGGTCGTAGATCTTGTCCCAGCTGGTGTCTTCCATCAGCAGGTCCATGGCGGGCTTAAACGGCTTAAGCTCGGGCATCTGCTCAAACATCCACGGGAACATGGCCTCGCCGGTAAACATGAGCGGGCGTGCGAGCGTGTCGAACTCGGCGCGGTGCGCCTTCTCTTCAGCCGCGGCCCAGCCAATGGGCATAGTGTCGCCGTCGGCGTATATGAACTCCTGCAGCGTCCAGTACAGCGGATTCGTGCGCGTGTTGGTGCGCTCGAAGGCGCGCATCAAAAAGCTGTCGGATACCGAGGAGCCGCAGGTCAGCGTGCTGTCGCCGTCAACAAAAGCGTGATCGATAATCCAATGCATGCGCTCAAAGCTCGGCTTCATGCCAAAGTCGCTGCCCATGAGCTGTAGACGCTCGACCGTCATCGGCGAGCCGTCGGGCAGCACGGGCTTCTGGGCCTCGAGCGTATCGGCCAGGGCCGCCACGCGTTCGACGTCGGCGGGGTAGCGGTCGTAATACTGCTGAGTTTTAGCTGCCATGCGCGGGAAGGTGTGCGCGTAGACCTCGCTGGCGCTCGCTGGCACGTGTGGAATGCCGCCGCAGGTAAAGCTTGCCGCCACGCCTTCGGGGAAGAGCGACAGATAGCTCAACGTCAAAAAGCCGCCGTAGCTCTGGCCGAGCGTGACCCAGGGCTTGCCGCCAAAGCCCACCAGACGCAGGTACTCAAAATCGCGCACGATGGAGCTGGCGAGGTGGCGCTTGAGGAAGTCGGCCTGCGAGCGTGCTGTATCGGCGCCGGCGGCCGTTGCGCGATCACCCAGTGCCTTGATCGTGCGTCCGTCCACGCAGCTACTGCGTCCGGTGCCGCGCTGGTCGGGAAGGACCACACGGAAGTGCTTGACGGCCTCCTCGATCCAGCCGTCGCTTGTAGGCGACAGCGGACGCGGGCTCTCGCCGCCGGGGCCGCCCTGCAAAAACAGGAGCAGCGGCAGATCGTCGTTGATGCGGTCGGGCGCGCAAACCACGCGGTAGAAGAGCTTGATGCTCTCGGGCGCGCCGGCGATGGGTGCCGGCATAGCGCCGCGGCGCATGGTACTGCCGACGGCCAGGAGCATCGGCTCCAGGCCGCGCCAGTCAAGGGGGACGTCGATGCTGTGGTCCTCGACGTAAAGGCCGGGGACGTGGTACGAAGTGATGAGGGCCATGTGAGTCTTCCGTTCGTTGCGGTGTTTCGGGTTGACCAATTCTACCGCCGCGGGCGAGGCCATGCGCAAATCGGCTACCATGGTTGCAAACTTCTAGGAGAAAGGGCCGCCCATGTCGGTCGATATAGCCACGTATGTCCACGATCTTGCCGTTGCCGCCAAGGCAGCGTCGGCCTCGCTTGCCACGGCGAGCGATGAGCAGCGCCAGGAGGCCGTGCGCGCCATGGCCGCAGCACTGCGCAACGGTGTCGACTCCATCGTCGCCGCCAACGAGCTCGATATGTCCGCCGCGCGCGATGCGGGCACTTCGGCCGGTCTGCTCGACCGTCTGCTGCTGACGCCTGAGCGCGTCGAGGGCATGGCCGCCGGTTTGGAGAAGCTCGCCGAGCTGCCCGATCCCGTCGGCCGCGTGCTCGACCACCGCGTGCTTGCGAGCGGTGTGGACCTGACCCGCGTGAGCGTGCCGTTGGGCCTGGTCGCCATGGTCTACGAGGCGCGCCCCAACGTGACGGCCGACGCCGCAGGCATCTGCATCCGTACCGGCAACGCCTGCATTCTACGCGGCGGCTCGCTGGCCTATCACTCGTGTGCCATGATCGCCGAGCTGCTGGCCGATGCGCTCGAGGCCAAGGGCTTCCCGCGCGAGGCCGTGTCGATGATCGAGTCCACCGACCGCGAGGCCACCGGCGAGCTCATGAAGCTCCGCGGTATTGTCGACGTACTCATTCCGCGCGGAGGTGCAGGCCTGATCCAGCGCTGCGTGCGCGAGTCGCTTGTGCCGGTGATCGAGACGGGCACGGGCAACTGCCACATCTACGTGCATGAATCCGCCGACTTTGATAAGGCGCTCAACATTATCGTTAATGCCAAGACCCAGCGCGTAGGCGTGTGCAATGCCGCCGAGTCGCTGCTGGTCGACCGTGCTGTGGCCGATGCGTTTTTGCCCGCGGTCGTGACCGTGCTGCATGACCACGGCGTGCTGATTCACGGCGACGAGGCAACCTGCGCCGCATGCGCCGATGCCGGGCTTGTGGAGGGCGATGACTACGTCGCCGCGACTGAGGAGGACTGGGGTCGCGAGTACCTGGCGCTCGAGATGAGCGTGAAGGTCGTGGCAAACGAGGACGAGGCCATCGCACACATCAACCGCTACGGCACGATGCACTCCGAGGCCATCGTTGCCGAGGATACGGATGCTTGCGAGCGCTTCCTCGATGCTGTCGATGCCTCGGCCGTGTACTCCAACGCCAGCACGCGCTTCACTGACGGCGGCGAGTTTGGCCTGGGTGCCGAGATCGGCATCTCGACCCAAAAACTCCACGCCCGTGGCCCCTTTGCCGCCGAGGCCCTCACCACCTACAAATACAAGCTCCGCGGCACCGGCCAGGTCCGTCCCTAACGCCCGCGCAAACAAAAACCACCACAAAGGTGCCTGTCCCCTTTGTGGTGGTTTTAGGTGGCGTTGACGGTTAGGCCTGGAAGGTATCTCGGTCGGGGGCGAAGGACTGCATGGCCGCGATGGTGCGGTCAAAGAGCTCGGGGAGCTCCCAGCCCAACATCTCGGCGCCCTGCGAAATCACGTCGCGCGAGCAGCCGGCGGCAAAGCGTTTGTCCTTGAACTTCTTCTTGAGCGACTTGGTCGTAAAGTCCATAACGCTCTTGCTCGGGCGCATGATGACGGCAGCGCCGATCAGGCCGGTGAGCTCATCGCAGGCAAACAGGATCTTTTCCATCTGCAGCTCGGGCTTGGGTAGTGAGGTGTTGAAGTCCGACGTGTGCGTCTGGATGGCGCGAATGAGCTCGGGAGACGCACCTTCGCCCTCAAGAATCTCGGCAGCATAGATGGTGTGGTTAATGGGGTCGTCCTCATGCTCCTCCCAATCCAGGTCGTGCAGCAGACCGACGATGCCCCAAAACTCCTCGTTCTCGGGGTCGAACTCGCGCGCAAAGTAGCGCATAGTGCCCTCGACCGTCTCGCCATGGGTGATATGGAACGGGTCCTTGTTGTGCTCGTTGAGCAGTTCGAACGCGCGGTCGCGGGTGATTCCGGCGGTAAGCGGCTCTGCCATAAGAGACTCCTTGTGCTCGTGGGTATCGATAAGAATGAATACTACTAGAACAAGAAAACCACCACAAAGGTGCCTGTTCCCTTTGTGGTGGTTTTTGGCGCGGATGGGTTAGTTGAGGGCGGCTTGGGCTAGGCGGGCTTCGGCGGCCTCCTCGGTGACGCCAAGGGCCACGGCGAACTCCTCGATGGAGCGGCGTTTGGCCTCCTTGAGTACGCGCATGTAGTAGGAGCTGGGTTTTTTATCAGCTTCCTCGGCCTGGCGGATGCGGTGCATCATGGTCTTTGCCACGCGGACCGTCTCGGGCGCGCCCAGCTTGAGCTGCTGCTTAAAGTGTGTCTCCTCAAGCGAGCTGTTGCGCTCGGTAAAGGTGTCGCACTCCAGCTCGTCATAGTGGCTCAGCAGGTGCTCGGCATCTTGCTGAGAGATGGCGGCGTGCAGACGGTCGGCCTGCGCCACGGGGTACATGAGGATCGTCTGCGCATGTCCCTGCTTGGTCTCGAGCAGCAGCATGGGCTGCGGTGTGTCGTCCCTAAAACCGACGACGGTGCAGACTCCCTGGCCCGGATGAATGACGTGTTGACCGATTGAGAACATGCTACCTCCAACTTATACGAATTTACGTATGTCTAGAATAACACGCTGACGTGCGCAAACCCGTACTTTATGCAGGAAAAGCACACAACTCTGATAGGTAAGAGTATTCGATAACAGACGCAGCTCATTCACGCCTTTATGCATTTTCAACGCCTGCATAATCTGCAGGCAGACCGGCATCTTTGAGTGACTCCATACAAGCTGTAGTCATTTTTGTGCATATGCAATATCTATTAGCTTTACCCTGCGACAGTGCCCGTCGCTTGTGATAGAGTGCTACAAACTCTGGCTTTTGCCCTACGAGTGACCAAGAGCTCGGGGGCTTTAACACAAGGAGGATCTATGCCCGAGAAGATTGAAGAGCTGGTACGCGCTGCGCTTGCTGCGGCCCAGGAGGCCGGCGACCTTTCCGCATTTGAACTTGACGATTGCGCTATCGAGCGACCGGCTGACACTTCTCATGGCGAGTGGACCTCTACCATGGCCCTGAAGTCCGCCAAGCTGGCCCACTGCGCCCCGCGCAAGATCGCCGAGGCCATCGTTGCCCATATGCCCGAGGACCCCGCGATCGAGAAGGTCGAGATCGCAGGCCCCGGCTTCATCAACTTCTACCTCTCCGTTGCCGTTAAGAATGCCATCTTTGGCGAGGCTCGCGAGAAGGGTATGGACTTCGCTAAGTCCAACGTCGGTGGTGGCCTGAAGACCCAGGTCGAGTTCGTTTCCGCCAACCCCGTCGGCCCCATGCACATCGGCCACGGCCGCTGGGCCGCGCTGGGCGACTCGCTCTGCCGCGTTATGGATCACGCCGGTTACGACATCCAGCGTGAGTTCTACATCAACGACCACGGCTCTCAGATGAACACCTTCGGCAACTCCATCAGCACGCGCTATATGCAGCTTGCCGACATCATCGCCAAGCAGGGCGTGGATATCGACGAGGCTCACAAGCTGCTGATCGCCGACCGCGACGCCTTTGTTGCCGACGAGAACGACGAGCATCCCGAGACCCATCCGTATCAGGACAACTTTGCCGAGACCCTGGGCAAGGACTCCTACGGCGGCGACTACATCATCGACGAGGCCGCCGAGTTCTGGCGCACCGACGGCGATAAGTGGGTCAACGCCGATCCGCAGGAGCGCATGGAGAGCTTCCGCGAGCGCGGCTATGTAAAGATGGTCGACAACATGCGCGACCTTTGCCATGCCGTTAACTGCGACTTCGATCGTTGGTTCTCCGAGCGCTCGCTGTATGTGAAGGACACCGAGGGCGAGACCGCCGGCACCTCCGCCGTCGACCGCGCTTTTGAGAAGCTCGACAAGATGGGCTATCTCTACACCAAGGACGGCGCCCTGTGGTTCCGCTCCACCGACCTGGGCGATGACAAGGACCGCGTTCTGATCAAGTCCGACGGCGAGTACACCTACTTCGCCTCCGACGTTGCCTATCACTGGGATAAGTTCCAGCGCGTCGACCACGTCATCGACATCTGGGGCGCCGACCACCACGGCTACATCGAGCGCGTCCGCTGCGTCTGCGATGCCTTGGGTTACCCCGGCAAGTTTGAGGTTCTGCTGGGCCAGCTCGTCAACCTGCTGCGCAACGGCAAGCCCGTCCGTATGTCCAAGCGTAAGGGCACCATGGTGACCCTGCAGGAGCTCGTCGACGAGGTCGGCTCCGACGCTGCCCGTTACACCCTCATCTCCAAGAGCTCCAACCAGATGGTCGACTTCGATATTGAGGCCGTCAAGAAGCGCGACAACTCCAACCCGGTGTACTACGTGCAGTACGCTCACGCCCGCGTGTGCTCCATCCTGCGCCGTGCCGCTGACGTTACGCCCGAGCAGGCTGACGAGATGGGCATGAAGGCCGTCGCCGCCAAGGCCATCGGTGAGAACGTCGATTACTCGCTGCTGACCGACCCGACCGAGCTCGCCCTTTCGCGTAAGCTCAACGAGCTCACCGACCTCATCGCCAGCTGCGCTCGCGACCGCGCCCCGTTCCGTCTGACGCACTTTGCTGAGGAACTCGCCGGCGACTTCCACAGCTTCTACGCTGCCTGCCAGGTTCTGCCGAGCGAGGGCCGTCCCGTCGATCCCGAGCTTTCGCGCGCCCGTCTGGCCGCTTGCGACGCCGTCCGCGTAACGCTCGCTTTGGTGCTCACCCTTGTTGGTGTCTCCGCTCCCGAGCAGATGTAAGCTACGGGTCATTTGACCGTGTAGGTTCGGCTTTGCTGAGCCCTATAAGCCCGATCTCCCACGGAGGTCGGGCTTTTTGCAAACGCCGACGTATTGACGAATTTGGAACTGCTGGAAATACGAAACTATGCCGGTTTACTACGATGAAATGAGAAATTCCAACTACGCCGGCTTTTCGCAAAAAAGTGCAAGGCATCTACCTGCACTGATAATTGTTCTCGGGGGAAGCGGGCACTGCGGGGCGCGGCAACG
>UQXC01000042.1 GCA_900544995.1 uncultured Collinsella sp.
GGGAGCCGCATCGGCTCGCCGTCGAGCGTACGGCCGAGGTGCTCGGCCGCGGCGGCCTGGCCTTGATCCCGACCGAGACCGTCTACGGTGTCGCCGTGGCAGTCAACGCCTTCTCGGACGCCGTGCCCCAAGATACAAGCGAATTCCCATCGTGGCCGCGCGATCCGCAGGTTGCCGTCAACGGTGCCGCAGTCCCTGCGCTCGGTACCGGCTATCGACGTATCTTCACTCTCAAGCAACGTGAACTCACCCAAACGGTCGCCTGGCTGGTCGATGGCGTCGAAGCACTCGACCGCTATGGCGTGGATATCCCGGAAGAGGCCCGCGTGCTTGCCCGACGATGCTGGCCGGGCGCCCTGACTATCGTGGTCAAGGCGGCCCCCTGCGTGCCGACCTTTATGCGCGCCGCCGACGACACGGTGGCACTTCGCGCTTCGGCCTCGCCCGTGGTGCAAGCGCTCATCCGCGCCTGCGGCAGCCCTCTTGCCTGCACCAGCGCCAACACACACGGCGCGCCCTCGCCGGCAAGCTTTGCCGCCGTCGAAGGTCGCATCCTGGAGGGGGTCGATGTGGCCGTCGACGCCGGTGAGACCCCGTGTCGCGACGCCTCGACCATCGTGTCGTTTCAGCACGGCGAGCTCCAGATCCTGCGCCAAGGCGCGCTTCCCGCATCAGAGATCGAACGGGTCCTGTCCGACCCGATGCAATAGAAAGGTGTAAGCGATGTCGTTGAATCTGGGCAGCTTGGGCATGGAAGATGCCTCGTTTAACTTTGGCGGTTCCTACATCATGGCGCTCGACTGCGGCACCACCTCGGTACTTGCGACCATCGTCGACGAGTACGGCTGCATCGTCGCGCAGGCGCGTCGTAGCGTCAAAACCAGCTTCCCGCGCCCCGGTTGGGTGGAGCAGGATCCCACGGAGGTGCTTGCCAGCCAGATCGGCGTGATGATGGAGGTTCAGTTTAAGAGCGGCATCCATTCTGACCGCATCGCCGCCATCGGTATCTCCAACCAGCGCGAGACCACGGTGGTGTGGGACCGCATAAGCGGCCAACCCATCTATAACGCCATCGTGTGGCAATGCCGTCGCACCGCACCTCTGATCGACAAGCTGGTCGAGCAGGGCGCAGAAGGGCTGGTGCGCTCTCGCACGGGACTTACGCTTGACCCGTATTTCTCGGCCTCCAAGGTGCAGTGGATTCTCGACAACGTCGACGGCGCACGCGAGAGCGCGGCGGCGGGCGACCTCATGTTTGGCACCATCGACACCTGGCTCATCTACAACCTCACCGGCGGCCAGGTCTTTGCCACCGACTACACCAATGCCAGCCGCACGGCACTCTTTAATATCCATACGCTCGATTGGGACGACGATCTGCTGGCGCTCTTTGACGTTCCACGTTCCATGATGCCCGAGGTTCGCTGGAGCTCGGGCGACTACGGCCGCGTCGCGAGCGACATCATGACCAACATGCCGCCCATCATGGGTGTGGCGGGCGACCAGCAGGCATCGCTGTTCGGTCACTGCTGCTTCTATCCCGGCCAGACCAAAAACACCTATGGCACGGGCTGCTTTATGCTCATGAACACCGGCGACGAGATCGTCGAATCCAAGAACGGTCTGGTCTCCACCATCGGTATCGCTGCGGACGGCAAAGTCAGCTATGCGCTCGAGGGCTCTATTTTTGCCGCCGGCTCAACGATGAACTGGCTTCGCAACAACATGGGCATCATCTCGAGCGTGAGCGAGTCGGCACAACTCGCCGCTTCGATTAGCGACAACGAGGGCTGCTACTTCGTCCCCGCCTTCGCTGGCCTGGGCGCTCCCTGGTGGGACCCGCATGCCCGCGGTATCGTGTGCGGTCTGACCGGCGCCTCGAGCCGTGCGACCATCGTACGTGCCGCCTGCGAATCCATGGCATATCAGAGCTACGACGTGCTGCGCGCCATGGAGCAGGACGTGGGGCTTTCGATCGAGCGCCTGTCTGTCGATGGCGGTGCCTCGCGCAACGAGTTCATCATGCAATTCCAGGCCGACCTGCTGGATATCCCCGTGCTGCAATGCGAGACGGTGGAGACCACGGCAATCGGTGCCGCGTACTTGGCGGGTCTTGCCGTCGGCTATTGGGAAGACCTAGAGGAGCTGGAGCAAAATGCCCAGATCGTTAGGACCTTCCTTCCCCACATGTCCGCCGAGCGCCGCGAGCAAAACCTTGCGGGCTGGTGTGATGCAGTCAGGCGCTCGCTCAGTACCGTACAGTAGGGCTGCGATGGGCTGCTCGATACAACAAACCGCTAAACTAATGCATGGCGTGCGGCGGCAACATTGCTGCGCGCCTTGTCAGCAAGGCCGTTTTGCGGCCGCAACGAAAGGGGCAATCAATCCATGACCGTCACCTACGATGCGTCCCGTGTGACGCTTGTCGATCACCCGCTCGTCAAGCACAAGCTGTCGATCCTGCGCGACAAAAACACCGGCACCAACCAGTTCCGCCAGCTCGTGCGCGAACTCGCGCTTTTTGACGGCTACGAGGCCATGCGCGACCTGCCTATGGAAGACGTCGAGGTCGAGACCCCCATCACTACCGCCACGTTCAAACAGCTTGCCGGCAAGAAACTCGCCATCGTGCCCATCCTGCGTGCGGGCCTTGGCATGGTCGACGGCATCCTCGAACTGGTGCCCTCCGCTCGCGTGGGCCACATCGGCATGGAGCGCGACGAGGTCACCCACGAGCCGCACGAGTATTACTGCAAGATGCCCAAGGATATCGACCAGCGCATCTGCCTGGTCGTCGACCCCATGCTTGCCACGGGCGGTTCGGCCGAGATGGCCATCAGCTACCTGCGCGAGCGCGGTGTCAAGGACATCCGCATGCTGTGCATCGTCGCGGCCCCCGAGGGCCTCAAGTCGCTGACTGAGAAGGACCCTGATGTGCATATCTATACCTGCGCCATCGACGACCATCTCAACGAGGCTGCCTACATCGTTCCCGGCCTCGGCGACGCCGGCGACCGCATCTACGGCACGCTCTAGTCGCTGGGCTAAACGGCCGCGGCTGCAAATACGAAGAAACGGTGCGCGCGGACGAACAAAAGGCGACCGCGCGCACTCCTGTTAACGGACGTTTTGCCCTGCAGGGTTCGAGAAAAACGTATTACCGTACCTGCGGCATAAAGAAGGTCTTAAGAAAACGAACAGGTGCGTATTAACCGATGCTTTTTCGGTTGTACTTTAGCGATTGGCTCGTACAATAGTCACCAATGTTTGGCGGGAACTGTTCTGTGAGGCGTTAAAAAAGGAAAGTGAGGACGCCAATGTTTCAGATAGCCGATCTGCTCGCTATCGTTGCAGGCGCCATCGCGGGCGCGGTCGCCTTTCTTCCCTTTGTCTTTACGCTCAAGCCGGTTCTTGACGATAAGCAGAATGCGGACATGCTCAAGGGTATGGTGAGTCTGGCGGTCTCGGCAATCGCTCTGCTCGTCTTTACCTTGGTTGTGTTTGTGTTGTTCGGAGAGGCATTTCGCATGTTCCTCCTGGGCGAGGCGATCGGCTTCGTGGCCTTTATGGCCGCCTGCGCGGTTCGCGTCGCCAAGGCGCTGCGAGATCCTCATGAGGTCGAAAGGTAAGTCGTGGAAATTTTTGAAAAGCTGCCTGATGAGATTAATCATCTGGTCAGCGAGTTCAGCTCCACCCCTGTCGTGGGCGATCTGAGCTGCGGCATCACGCAGTACTCGTTTTGGCTGATCGTCTCCACGATCGTGCTCCTGATCGTCCTGGCCGTGTTCAAGAAGAAGCAGACCCTGGTTCCCAAGGGCTTCTTCGTCAACGGTTTCGAGTACATCATCGAGTACGTCGAGAACGATATCGGCAAGGGCGTCGTGGGTGAGAACTGGAAGAAGCACTTCCCGTTCCTGTGCTCGCTTTTCCTGTTCATCCTGATCAACAACATGATCGGCCTGATCCCGGGAATGAAGCCCGGCACCGGCGCAATCGGCTCCACCGCCGCGCTCGCCATCTTCGCCTTCGTGTACTTCATCTACTACGGATGCAAGGCTCACGGCGTGATCGGCTACATCAAGAGCCTCGCCCCGCAGGGCGTGAGCTTCCCGATGAACGTGCTCGTGTGGGTCGTCGAGCTCTTCTCGACCTTCCTGCGCCTCATCACGCTCGCCGTCCGTCTGTTCTGCAACATGTTCGCAGGACACGTGGTCATGGGCTCGTTCGCCATCATGGCGAGCATGTTCATGCAGCCGCTGCTTCAGCAGGTTTCCGCGGCCCACGCCGTCGGCGCCCTGCCTTCGCTGGCCTGGCTTGCCATCCTCATCCTGATCTATGCGATCGAGCTTGTGGTCGGCGCCATCCAGGCTTACGTCTTCACGGTCCTTACCGCCGTGTATGTCTCCGAGGCAGAGGAGGTCGCGGAGGAGGAGTAGTCTTCCGTTCGCGCCTTAAAGGTAAGGCAATTCGTTAAACCGCCGGTGCCCGTACCCATGGAGCCCGGCAGTTATAAAAAGGTTATCCTGCGTGAAATAAGACACGCACGACAAAGGAGGAATCGTGGGAGTTATCGGTTACGGTCTCGGTGTTATCGGCGCTGGTCTTGCTATCGGCCTGTCTGCTCTGGGTGCTACGGGTGCTATGGCCCGTCAGCCTGAGGTCCAGGGCCGCGTGTTCACCGTCTTCATCATGGGCTCCGCCTTCGGCGAGGCTCTGGCTCTGATCGGCTTCGTTGTCGCGCTGATCGTTAAATAGCACGGAGCGTCAAGTATGAATCTTTCATCCCAGAAGAGCGCGATCGCACTCTCCGCGTCCGCGGCCGCGCTGCTCATGCCGGTTTCCGCGTTCGCTGAGGACGGCGCTGCCGGTGCGGACATCCTCATCCCTAAGATGGCGGAGTTCATCCCGGCGCTTATCGCCTTCCTGATTATCTGGATCGTGCTGGCCAAGGTCGCCCTGCCGGGCATCATGAAAACCATGGAGGAGCGCGGCAAGAAGATTGAGGAGAGCCTCGACGAGGCCGAGAAGACCAAGCAGGAGGCTATCGCCAAGCGCGCTGAGTCCGACTCGATCGTCACCGACGCCCGTCGTCAGGCTGCCGACATCGTTCTCGAGGCCCGTAAGGACGCCGAGTCCGAGCGCGCCCGTATCATCGAGGCTGCTCACAAGGAGGCCGAGGAGATCATCGCCAAGGCCCATACGACCGTCGAGGACGAGCGCAAGTCCATTTACGCCGGTGCCGCGAGCTCCATCGCCGACCTGTCCGTTGCCGTCGCTACCAAGATCGTGGGCGAGGCACTCGAGGACGATGCCGAGCAGAAGAAGCTCATCGAGCGCTACATCCAGGAAGCAGGTAGCCTGAATGCCGACTAGCCGCTATCAGGACAAGGTGCTCGAGACCTACGCGCGCTCCCTTCTGGAAGCCGCTAAGGCCGAGAACCATGTGTTCGAGGACCTCGAGATGATCGACCGCCTGGCTTCTGCCAGCCCCGAGATCATCGCCGTGCTCGACACCATGTCCAAGCGCGACCAGCTCGACCTTCTTCCCAAGGTGGCAGCTGCCTTTAAGTATGTTGCCGAGGAAGACGAGGATGTAGTGGGCGTGACCGTCACCACGGCGATCCCGCTCGACGACGAGCTGCGTCAAACCATCACTAAGAAATGCGAGCAGGACTTCGGCCGCAAGGTATTCCTTATCGAGCAGGTCGACCCGTCTATCGTGGGCGGCCTGGTGCTCGAGGCCCGCGGCGAGCGTCGTGACATTTCCGTCAAGACGCAGCTGCGCATCGCGCAGGAGACCCTCGCAAACTCTGCTAATTCGTACGGAGGTGAAGCCTAATGTCCGAAACCCTCAATGCCCAGGATATCGCCAAGAAACTGCAGGAGCAGCTCACGAGCCTCTCCGCGACGGTCGATACGCATGAGGTTTCAACGGTCGACGAGGTAGGCGACGGCATCGCGCGCGTCTCCGGCCTCAAGAGCGCCATGGCAGGCGAGCTTCTGGAGTTCAAGAGCTCCGATACCGGTGAGACCGTCTTCGGCCTTGCCCAGAACCTTGACCGTGACGAGGTCGGCGCCGTTCTGTTCGGTGCCGTCGACTCCATCAAGGAAGGCGACGAGTGCCGCACCACTGGCCGCATTATGGATATCCCTGTGAGCCGCGCCATGCTCGGCCGCGTCGTCAATCCGCTCGGCCAGCCCATCGACGGTCTGGGCGACATCGTCGCCACGCACCGTCGTCCCATCGAGTTCAAGGCCCCCGGCGTCATCGACCGTACCCCGGTGTGCGAGCCGGTTCAGACCGGCCTGTTGGCCATCGACTCCATGGTGCCCATCGGCCGTGGTCAGCGTGAGCTCATCATCGGCGACCGTAAGACCGGTAAGACCGCCATCGCCATCGACGCTATCCTCAATCAGCGCGGTAAGGGCATGGTCTGCATCTATGTCGCCATCGGCCAGAAGGCCTCCACGGTTGCCAACATCCGCGAGACCCTCGCTCAGCACGGCGCGCTCGACTACACCATCATCGTTTCGGCCACCGCTGCCGATTCCGCCCCTATGCAGTACATCGCGCCTATGGCCGGTGCCGCTATCGGCGAGTTCTTCATGTACAACGGCGAGGACGGCAAGCCCGCCAGCGAGACCAACCCCGGCGGCCACGTGCTCGTCATCTACGACGACCTGTCCAAGCAGGCTGTGGCCTACCGTCAGATGTCGCTGACGCTGCATCGTCCGCCCGGACGCGAGGCCTATCCTGGCGACATCTTCTACCTGCACTCTCGTCTGCTCGAGCGTGCCGTCAAGATGTCCAAGAAGAACGGTTACGGCTCCATGACGGCTCTGCCGATTATCGAGACCCAGGACGGCGACGTCTCGGCCTACATTCCGACCAACGTCATTTCCATTACCGATGGTCAGATCTATCTGCAGTCCGAGCTCTTCTTCCAGGGTCAGCGCCCGGCAGTCGACGTGGGCATTTCCGTGTCCCGCGTTGGTGGCGACGCGCAGACCAAGGCTATGAAGCAGGTCGCCGGCAACCTCCGTCTGGACCTCGCTTCGTACCAGGAGCTCGCCGGCTTTACGCAGTTCGGCTCCGACCTCGACGAGGCTACTCAGAAGCAGCTGACCCATGGTGCCCGCATGACCGAGCTCCTGAAGCAGCCGCGCTACAAGCCGTTTGAGGTTGGCGAGCAGATCGTTACGCTGTTCGCTGGCAACGAGGGCTTCCTGGATGACCTGGAGATCGCCGACGTGCTGCCTTTCCGTGCCGAGCTCATCGAGTACATGGACAATGGCTTTGGCTCGCTGCTCGACAAGGTTCGCGCCAAGAAGATCGATGATGACACCAAGGCTGAGCTCTTGCGCGTCATCGGCGACTTCAAGCAGCAGTTCATGGCCAAGCACCATTCGGATGTTTCTGGATCAGAGGAGAACTAAGCCCCATGGCCAACCTTCGCGACATTAAGAAGCGAATCTCCTCGGTTACCACGACCAAGCAGATCACGCGCACGATGGAGATGGTCTCTACGGCCAAGATCCGTCGTGCCCTCGATCGCTCCAAGCAGGCCGAGCCCTATAAGGAGGCGCTGACCGACGTCATGTTGACGGTCGCCGGCGACGCCTCCTGTTCGGGCACCGATCCTATGCTGCAGAAGCATGAGAGCGTCAAGCATGGCCTGATTGTCGTTATTGCCTCGGACCGCGGCCTTGCCGGCGGTTTCAATACGACGGTGGAGCGCACGGCCGAAAAGCTCGCCGCTTCTTGGGCGAACGACGGCATCGAGTGCGAGATCATCGCGTGCGGGCGTAAGCCGGCCACGTATTTCCGTGACCGCGCAAACGTCGTCATGCACTTTGAGGGCAACTCCTCTGAGCCCGATTTCAATCAGGCCCGCATGATCTCCTCTCATATCTGCGATGCGTATCGTGCCGGTGAGCTTGACCGTGTCGAGCTTGTCTACCACCACGCCAAGAACCGCGTGGATCAGGAGCTTCGCGTCGAGCATCTGTTGCCGCTCGACCCCGAGATGATCGCTATGGCCCACGGTCCGCGTAAGAACGAGACCGACGCCCCTAAGCGCATCTCGTCCACGTTCGAGTTCGTGCCCTCTCCCGAGCATGTTCTCGGCAAGCTTGTGCCGTCTTATATCCTGACGGTCATCTACCAGGCCCTGATCGATTCGGCGGCTGCCGAGCAGGGTGCACGCCGCAAGGCCATGCACTCCGCGACGGAAAACGCCACCGCGATCATCTCGACCCTTACCCGCACGTATAGTCGCGTGCGCCAGGCTTCGATCACGACCGAGATTAACGAGATCGTCGGCGGAGCCTCAGCATTGGAGGAACAGTAATGGCTAATAACACCGTAAAGCTTGCGGTCGAGGAAGCCACCAAGAAGACGACTGCCGGTGATGGTCGCATCGTGCGAATCATCGGCCCTGTCGTCGACGTCAAGTTTGACGGCGCGGTGCCCCCGATCTACAACGCGCTCACGGTCGAGGCCGAGACCCCGATCGGTCATCTGAGCACGATCCTCGAGGTCGAGAGCCAGCTTCCGGGCGGCGTCGTCCGCACGGTCGCCATGTCCTCGACCGACGGCCTGCAGCGCGGCCTCATCGCCACCGATACCGGTGAGCCCATGAAGATGCCCGTTGGCCCCAAGACGCTCGGCCGTATTTGGAACGTCATGGGCAAGCCCGTCGACGGCAAGCCCATGCCCGAGGTGGAGGAGTTCTACCCCATCCACCATGCAGCGCCCCGTTTCGACGAGCTCACCACCAAGACCGAGATCTTCGAGACCGGCATCAAGGCCGTCGACCTGCTCGAGCCCTACATCCGTGGCGGCAAGACGGGCCTGTTCGGCGGCGCCGGCGTCGGCAAGACCGTTCTGATTCAGGAGCTCATCAACAACCTCGCCCAGGAGCACGGCGGCACCTCGGTGTTCACCGGCGTCGGCGAGCGTACCCGCGAGGGCACCGACCTGTTCCTCGAGATGAGCGAGTCTGGCGTTATCGACAAGACCTGCTTGGTCTATGGTCAGATGAACGAGCCGCCCGGAGCGCGTCTGCGCATCGGTCTGGCCGGCCTTACCACCGCTGAGTATTTCCGTGATCGTGGCCAAGACGTTCTGCTGTTCATCGACAACATCTTCCGCTTCTCCCAGGCAGGTTCCGAGGTTTCCGCACTGCTGGGCCGTATGCCGTCCGCCGTCGGTTACCAGCCCACGCTGGCAACCGAGATGGGCGACCTCCAGGAGCGCATTACCTCGACCAAGACGGGCTCCATTACCTCCGTCCAGGCTGTCTACGTCCCCGCAGACGACCTGACCGACCCGGCGCCTGCCACGACGTTTACGCACCTCGACGCCACCACGGTTCTTTCGCGTAGCATTTCGTCGCTCGGCCTGTTCCCGGCTATCGACCCGCTCGCGTCTTCCTCCGACGCTCTCGATCCCTCGATCGTCGGCGAGGAGCACTACCGTGTCGCCGTCAAGGTCCAGGAGCTCCTGCAGGAGTACTCCGACCTTCAGGACATCATCGCCATTCTGGGTATGGACGAGCTGTCCGAGGAGCAGCGCCTTACGGTCAACCGTGCCCGTAAGATTCAGCAGTTCCTCTCGCAGTCCTTCCACGTCGCCGAGAAGTTCACCGGCAACCCCGGTGTCTACGTCCGCGTCGAGGATACCGTCCGCTCTTTTGCCGAGATTGTCGACGGCAAGGCCGATGACCTGCCCGAGCAGGCTTTCCGCTATGCTTCCACGATTGAGGACGTGCGCGAGCGCGCCCGCAAGATGGGGGAGAAGTAGGTTATGCGTATCCGCATCGTGTGCCCCGTGAGCTGCGCCTATGAGGGCGACGCTGCGTTTGTGTCGATTCCGTCCACGGATGGCGAGTTTGGCGTTCTGCCTGCCCACTCCAGCGAGATCTGCACGATCGACCGCGGTTACGTTCGCGTTTCCGATAAGGCCATGGGCACTGTCGACCACACGTTTGCCGTGGCCGGCGGCTATGCCCAGGTTGCGGACGATGTCGTGACCGTTCTCGCCGAGCGCGCTTGCGATTTGGCGACCGTCGATGCCGACAAGCTTAAAGCTGATATTCAAGGTTTTGAAGAGAAGCTGGGTAATTTGTCGGAGGATGATGCACGCCGCGCCTACCTCTATAATGAAATCGCATGGTGTAAGCTCAAGCTTGCCCAATAGTCAAACGATTTAGCGTTCGACCATTTGCGAACACATCATGCCCGGGATGGCCCAGCCACCCCGGGCATGCTTTTTGAAAGGGTAGACCTTGGATATTATCCGCGTTGAGGGTGGCCACGCCATCGGAGGCTCCGTGCCCGTTTCGGGCGCCAAGAACTCCGCACTCAAACTCATGGCGGCAACGCTTCTGGCGCCGGGCAAGACGACGCTGCAGAACGTGCCCGATATTTCCGATGTCCACGTGATGGGCAAGGTGCTCAAGGGCATGGGTGCTATGATCGATGTTCTCGACGAGCACACGCTCGAGATTGATACCTCTCAGGTCGATTCTTGGGAGGCCCCCTACGAGCTCGTTGCCAAGATGCGTGCTTCCACCGCCGTCATGGGACCCCTGCTGGGCCGCTTTCATCGCGCCAAGATTGCCATGCCGGGCGGCTGCAACCTGGGTGCTCGCAAGATCGATATGCACATTCTTGGTCTTGAGGCCCTGGGCGTTGAGTTCGATACCGCCCACGGTTACATCAACGCTAATGCGCCCCAAGGTCTGCGCGGTACCACCGTCACGCTCGAGTTCGCCAGCGTCGGTGCGACCGAGAACCTCATCATGGCCTCTGTGCGCGCACAGGGTACCACGGTTATCGACAATGCCGCCCGCGAGCCCGAGATCGTCGATCTCGCCAACATGCTCAACGAGATGGGCGCTAAGATTGTCGGTGCCGGTACGCCTGTCGTGACCATCGAGGGCGTGGAAGAGCTGCATCCTGTTACCCATCGCGTAGTGGGCGACCGCATCGAGGCCGGTACCTTTATCGTCGCCGGTGCGCTGATGGCCGACGATCGCGGTGTCGATGTCACGGGCTTTTGCCCCATTCACTTGGGCATGGTGCTCAAGAAGATGGAGCTCATGGGTATCGATTGCGAGCGTACCGACGACGGCGTTCACGTGAATCGCGCCGAGCGCATCAAGCCGGTCGACATCCAGACGCTTCCGTTCCCCGGCTTCCCGACCGACATGCAGGCACAAATTATGGTGCTTTCCGCCCTCGCCGACGGCAGTTCCGTTATTACCGAGAACATCTTCGAGAATCGCTTTATGTTTGCCTCTGAGCTGGTGCGCATGGGTGCCGACATTCGTATTGAGAGCCATCATGCCATGATTCATGGCGTCAAGGGCTTCTCGGGTGCACAGGTTACCTCGCCCGATCTGCGTGGCGGAGCGGCCCTCGTCGTAGCGGGTTTGATCGCCGACGGGACGACCGAGGTTTCGGCCATTCATCACATCAAGCGCGGCTACGAGCGGTTTGTCGAAAAGCTGCAGGCACTCGGCGCGCATGTCGAGCATGCTACCGTCCCCGATCCCGTCATCTACTAATACAGGTTGCCTATGTTTAATAAAAAGCCCCTCGCGGATACCACCGCCCGAAGACCCTCAACTGGTGCGCAGGCCAAGATCTACAGTCGCGATAACGTGGCTCGCTATTCCGAGCGCGCTCGTCAACGTCGTCGTAGCCACACGATTCGTCACGTCGCGCTCATTGTCGTGCTTGGCGTGCTGCTGAGTGCCACTACCGCTGCCGGCCTGTGGTTTGCCACCATTATGGGCAAGCTCGGCGATTCTAATGTCATTACCGACAATCTGCGTCGGGTTCTGGTTGACACCGATGAGGCAAAGGATCCGTTCTACGTGCTGCTTCTTGGCACCGACGGCCGTCCGGGCGAGGATACGTATCGTGCCGACTCGATTATCCTGGCACGCATCGACCCCACGCAAAAGCAGGCGACGCTCATTTCCGTTCCGCGCGACACCAAGGTCGAGTACAAGGGCGAGACCATGAAGATCAACGCCTGCCATACCGTTGGCGGCGCCGAGGCCATGGTCGAGGCGGTCAACGAGCTGTGCGGTGTTCAGATTTCCCACTATGCCGAGGTCAGCTTCGACGGTATGCAGGCGCTGATTGATTCGGTTGGCGGTATCGACATTAACGCAACCGATGATGTTGACGACCCCGAGCACCTGGATATTAAGATTACCGCTGGCCAGCAGCATATGGACGGTGCCACCGCCCTTACCTATGCCCGCTGCCGCTACACCTATGCCGACGGCGATTACACGCGCATGCGCCACCAGCGTCAGGTGCTTGGCGCCCTTGCCAACCAGATTCTCAATAACTTCGATGCCACGAAGATCTTTGGCCTGGTTAATTCGCTGTCCGATATGCTCGTAACCGATATGAGCGTTCAGGATATCGTGGCTACGGTCAACGCCATGCGCGGTATGGATGTCGACGGTATCTACTCGGCCAACCTGCCCTCGTACGCCGACGAGAGCACCATGATCGACGGTGTGAGCTACGTCTTTGTCTACGAGGACGAGCTCAAGGAAATGATGGAGCGCGTCGATGCCGGCAAGGATCCCAAGGGTCCCAACACCATGGGTCTTTCCGATGGTACCAGCTCCACGATTGGCGACCTCAACAGCAACACGTCCGATGATTACGCTAACGGCACCGCAACTTCGTCGGGCAGTTCGGAAGACTCGGGCGACTCGGGCGACTCGGGCGACTCGACTGATTCGAGTGCCTCGGACTACAGCTCCGACTCCTACGACGATTCGACCTCTTATTAGTTCCGTCGTTCTACCGAACGGCGCTCGCTGACGTTGGCTCAACCTGCGATGCTGATTACTCTCCTTGCAGCAAAAACCGCCCCGTTCTCTGTAGAGGACGGGGCGGTTTGTCTTTTAAGCTTGTGCAGCCAGGCTTATGCAAAGCGGGCGACGAGCTCCTGGAGCACGTCGGTCATCTTGACGAGTGAGTTGACCGGGACGAACTCGTTGACGCCGTGGTAGCAATAGCCGCCGGTGGAAAGGTTGGGGCAGGGCAGACCGCGGAACGACAGCTGAGCGCCGTCGGTGCCGCCACGAATCGGCAGCACTTGGGGCTCAACGCCGCAGGCAAGGTAGGCTTCCTTGGCAACATCAATAAGCTCGGGATAGTCACGAACGATCTCGGCCATATTTCGATACTGCTGCTTAATCTCGACTGTCACGCGCTCCTCACCCAGACGCTGGTTGAGCATCGAGGCGGCGGCATCAATAAGGTCGAGTTTCTGCTGGAACTTGGCGGCGTCATGGTCGCGGATGATATAGCGCGCTGTGGCGTGATCGACGGTTGCAGATACACCCTCAAGGTGATAAAAGCCCTCGTAGCCTTCCGTATACTCCGGGCGCTGCACGTAGGGGAGCAACGCGTTGAAGTCGCAGAACAGATTGCCTGCGTTGACCATACGGCCCTTAGCGTCGCCCGGGTGGATGGACTGGCCCTCAAAGCGGACGGTCGCCTCGGCGGCGTTAAAGCACTCCCACTCCAGTTCGCCGATGGGGCCGCCGTCGACCGTGTAGGCGTACTTGCAGCCAAAGGTATCGATATCCAACAGCTCGGCTCCGTGGCCGATCTCCTCATCAGGGCAGAAGCAAATGCCGAGTGCGGGATGGGGCAGAGAGGGGTCCTGAGCGATACGCGCGACAAGCGACATGATCTCGGCGACGCCTGCCTTGTCGTCCGCGCCCAGCAGCGTGGTGCCATCGCTGCAGACCAGGTCCTCACCTGCGAGGTCGTTCAGGGCGGGAAGCTTGGCGGTACTCATGGCAACGGGCTTACCGTCAACCGTGCCGCAGACCAGGTCGCCGCCTTCGTAGTGTACGATGTGCGGTTTCACGCCGGCACCCGGTGCAACTTCGGTGGTGTCGAGATGGGCAATCAGGCCCAGGGCGGGCTTGTCCTCAGCGCCCGCACTTGCGGGGATATGCGCGCAGACATAGGCGTGCTCGGTCACGTGGGCATCTTCCGCACCAAGCTCGCGCAGCTCTTCAGCCAGCACGTTGGCAAGGTCAAACTGAACGGCGCTCGAGGGTACCTGGTCGCAGTTTGTATCCTCGGACTGCGTGTTGATCTGAACGTAGCGCAAAAAGCGCTCGAGGACATCGGGGTTCGTGGTGGTGTTTTCCATAAAGACCGCTCCAATCTTGGTCGTCGTGTGCAACAAGAACTCTAGCACGGTATGCCACGGCATACCGCGACGCTTGGATGGGGTAGAATCAGCCATTGAATGCAGAAGGGACGGAAGATCATGGATACGACAAATAGCTCGCGCGAACTACATCTGACGGTGGCGAACGAAGACTACTTGGAGTGCATGGTTCGCATTGAAAGCGAAGAGGGGGAAACCAACGGCGTTCGATCGGTCGACATCGCGCAGCGCCTTGGCGTCTCCAAGGCATCGGTCAATAAAGCGGTTTCGGCGCTCAAGGCATCCGAGCTTGTCGAGCAATCGCACTATGGCAAGGTAATCCTGACCGATCGCGGCCGCGAGGTTGGCACGGCTATCTGGTACCGTCATCGCCTCATCCGCACGTTTTTGGTTCAGGAGCTCGGTGTCGAATTTGAGCGAGCCGATTCCGAGGCCTGCATGATGGAGCATGCGCTATCCGAGGACACGATGAGCCGCTGGCTCGCCTATCTCGAAAAGCAGGGAATCAGCGTCGAGGAATAGCGGGATATATATGGATACGAGTTATTACAACCGCTTTGGTGCCGAGGAACTTACGCGCCGCTTGTCGAGCGAGACCTTGTTGGCGCAGGGCCCCATGGGCAGTGTTCTGTTGAGTGAGTACGATGCCGCTGACATTCCACCGGCGTTTTGGAATCTGGCAGAGCCACAGACCGTTTCTCGTATCCATCGCTTGTATGTCGCCGCTGGCGCGCAGGTGCTCATTACCAACACCTTTCAGGCATCAAGCTATGCCCTCAAGCACGACCAGATTGCGCCGTCCGTGGCGGAGGTCAATCGCGGGGCCGTCGACGATGCTCGCCAGGCGCACCCTCAGCTGCTGCTGGGCTCGATGGGCCCGATCGGTATTGAGTGGTTTGCCGAGGGCTCTGCCGAGTATCGTGAAATCCGAGGCATTGCGCGCGAACAGGCGCACGCCTTGCTCAATGCTGGCGTTGACGGTCTGCTAATCGAGACGGTGACGTCTATCCGTAATTTGCAGCCCATGCTTGCCGGCGCTCGAGATGCCGCCGACGGCATGCCTGTTCTGGTGAGTTTTGTCGTTGACGAAAAAGGCGACCTGTTGGACGATGGCCTTAACATCGAGGCAGCCGTTTTGTACGCCGAAAAACACGGCGCAAACTCGGTTGGTGTTAATTGCTGTTCGCTTGCGGCCGCGAACGCGGCGGTGCCCAGGATGGTTGCATCGGCGACTACTCCCGTCACGGTGCGTCCCAACGTAGGCGATCCGGTCCAGACTCAGGATGGCCCCGTATGGCACGAGAACCCCGAAGCTTTCGCGCGCGCATGCATCGAATGGAGACATGCCGGTGCCGCAATGGTGGGCAGTTGCTGTGGAACCACGGCAATCACTACGGCAGCGATGGCCGAGGCGCTCGATATATAAAGGGTAAAACCGCTCCATACGGGGCGGTTTTTTATTGCTCGCATGTCCTCGGCAGCATTTGCCCAAATGGTGAATGCTGGTGCCGGCAGGTTGCCGAGTGCGTGTTGCGGGTATACCTCACGCGTACCATGATCCAAACACTGTGAGGTGTCTGCGCGTGTGCGCGATAATTCATTTTGGAACTGACGGTTGGCGCGCTCGCGTCGATGAGGACTTCACTGCCGATAACGTTGCTCGTATCGCCGATGCCGTCGGCGAGTTGTGGCAAAAGACCAATCCGGGCAAAACGGTATATATAGGGTTCGACACCCGGCCCCTGGCGAGCGAGTTCGCTGAGCTTGCGGCGGGTGTGCTAGCAGCGCACGGGCTAGACGCCGTGCTCGCTTCGCGACCTGTTCCGACTCCTGCCCTTACGTGGGCGGCGGCTTATGACGGTGAGGCGTGCGGCGCGCTCATGGTGACGGGGTCCCATCATCCGCAGGGTTATCTGTGCCTCAAGATTCGCATGGGTGACGGCTCGACCGCCAACCAGGATGTCATCGAAGAGCTCGAAGAGACCATGGCTCCCGAGCCAATGGGGATCGAGGGGCAATATCGCACCGCGGATATCATTCCTGACTATATGCAGGCGGTGGCATCGTTTGTCGATGCCGAAGCCATCCGCGCCGCGCACCTGCGCGTGGTTGTCGATCCCATGGGCGGCGCAGCCCAGGGCTATCTAGCCGACTTGCTGCGCGAGCTTGGCGTTGAGGTGCACGAGATTCACGCCGGGCAGGCGTCTGACCAAGAGGATATCTGCCCCGACCCCGTTGAGCCTTGGGTGGACGCTTGCGAGCGCACGGTTATCGAGGACGGAGCTTGCGCTGGCCTGGTGACCGACGGCGACGCCGACCGTATCGGCGCGGTTGACGAGCGCGGCAGATATATACATCCGCATCAGATCATGGCGCTCGTTTTGGGCGACTTAGTTCAATTTCGTAATTTGGAGGGGCGCGTCGTCGTCAATCTTTCATGCTCGACGCTCGTGCGTCGCATTGCCGAGGCGCTTGGCTGCCGCGTGACCGTCAAACCAGTCGGTTTCAAATATATAGCGGCGGAGATGAAGAAGGGCGGCGTCCTCATAGGCGGCGAAGAAGCAGGTGGTATCGGCATTGCCGCGCATATGCCCGAGCGCGATGGAATCCTCGCCTGTCTAATTCTGTGTGAGCTTATGGCAAAGACGGACGCGCCTTTGGGCGTTCTGGTCGACCAACTCGAGGACAGTTTTGGTAAGACGAGTTACGGTCGACGGGATTTGCGCCTTGAGGCCGAAGATGCCGAAACGTTACGAACCCTGCTGCCGGGCGTAAACCCCAAGTCGATTTGTGGCAAGGTGCCGCAAAACGTTAGTCATATGGATGGTTTGCGTTTGGCATTCGAGGATGACACGTGGCTGCTGGTCCGTCCTAGCGGGACCGAACCAGTGGTGCGCGTCTACGCCGAGGGGTTCTCGGTGGAAGAACGTGATGAGTTGCTCGATGCTGGCTGTGCTTTAGCTAGGGGGACGTATCCGCTTTAACCATGAGACTGCCTTATATAAAGAGATGCTCGGCGAGCGGTAGTTAACGGCTGGCAAACGTTAGTCGGATCACAAGATGTGTAGGAAATGTGTACGCCCAGATTCCCGCCCGCGGCGCCCCTCCGGTCTGGCAATATATCTCCTTGCCGCGCGGCCCGGTCGGACCGGATC
>UQXC01000043.1 GCA_900544995.1 uncultured Collinsella sp.
GCTCGACGGTGAGGGGCGGGTGAGATGCCCTCGGCGGCGGCGCCAGCCTGCAGCGAGGTGGTCGCAAACGGCGTGGGCGGCTGCTGCTTGCGCGAACGCTTGGTCACCGCGGCGACGGTTGCCGTCGCAACGCCGTCAACGTGGCCGTACGCCGCCTCAGCAGCATCCTTGTCGGTAAAGCGCGCCGTCTTGTGCGCAATCTTAAAGCGGTCGTCCTCGGCAGCACCCTGTGCGGCGCCCATGCCGCGGATCTGCCAATAGTCCTCGGGCACAAACGCCATGCGCTCGCGCTCGCGCTCGACCACCAGGGCAAGCGTCGGCGTCTGCACACGGCCGGCAGAGCGCACGTTACCAAAGCCGCCAAACTTGGCGAGCGTCAGGTAGCGCGTGAGCACCGCACCCCAAATGAGGTCGATGTGCTGGCGGCTCTCGCCGGCGTCGGCCAGATTCTGGTCGAGCGAGACGAGATTATCGAAGGCCTGCGTGATCTCGGCCTTGGTAAACGAAGAGTACTGGGCGCGGGCAACCGGCAAGTCCGGCGCCACCTCGCGCACCTTGTTAAGGGCGTCCGAACCGATTAGCTCGCCCTCGCGATCGAAGTCCGTGGCGATAATGACGCTGTCAGACTTTTTAGCGAGGTTCTTGAGCGAACGAATGAGTTCCTTTTCGGCCGGTAGCTTAATGACGGGCGCCCAGGTGAGGTAAGGCAGGCTCTCGAGCTTCCAGCCCTTGATAGAAATGCCGTCGGCAAGGAACGGCTTGCGCTTGGTGTCGTAAGGCGGGCGGGCAAGACCATCGGGCATATCGGCCGGCAACATCTCGCCGTCCTCGGTGACCGAATACCAACCCAGCTTTTTATCGAACAGCACGCTGTCGCAAAAATCGGGCGCTAGGATGTGACCGGCAAGGCCGATGGTCACGCACTCCTCGCCCTTCCACTCAAAACGGTAGATGGCGGTGTTGTACACCTTGTCCTTTTTGGGCTTGCCCGTGGACAGACGCTCGGCAATCTGACGCGCGGCGTCGTTTTTCTCGGCGATGATGAGCTTCAAAAGAGGCTCCTATCTCGTATCTCTGCGGCTACGCCCGCCCGTATGGCGGCCGACTTACGCCCTTGCTTGCTCAATCTGCCCGATGAGCCAATCGCACCAGGCATCCATGCCCTCGCCCTTGCGCGCGCTCACGGCAAACCGCGGCGCCTGCGGATTGAGGTCATCGAGTGTCTTAGTATACCTATCCATGTCAAAATCGAAAGCCGGAGCCACGTCGACCTTGTTGAGCAGCTGCGCGCCAGCGTGCTGGAAGATGCCCGGGTACTTGATGGGCTTGTCGTCGCCCTCGGGCACCGAGAGAATCATGATGGACAGGTTTTCGCCCAGGTCAAAGTCGACTGGGCAGACCAGGTTACCCACGTTTTCGATAAAGATGACGTCGATGTTATCGAGCCCAACGGCCTGGTCGAACGCGTCAACGGCTTCCATGATCATGTTGCCCTCGAGGTGGCACAGGCCGCCCGTGTTGATCTGGATGGCAGGCATGCCGGCTTCCTTCATGGTGATGGCGTCGACGTCCGAGGCGATATCGCCTTCGATGACGGCGCAGCGCAAGCCGGCCTTGTCGCGCAGGCGCTCGTTGGTGCCCAGAATCGTTGTTGTCTTACCCGAGCCGGGGCTCGACAAGACGTTGATCACGTAGGTGTTTGTCTCATTAAATCGCTGACGCAGCTGATCTGCCAGGCGCTCGTTGCGCGACAGGATCGGCGACGCGATATCAATCGTTTTCTCGGCCATACTTAGCGCTCCTTAATTTGGCCCCTTTATACCCCATCACCAGATGGCTGGCGGGCTAATCGTCGGGGGTTTCGATTTCGATACTGGCGATGTCGAGCTCGCGGCCGTGCAGCAGGCGCACGTTGGCGCCGCCACATTGGGGGCAGCGGCAATGGAAACGGTCGTGCTCAAAGACCTCACCGCAGTCCAGACACTCGCTTTGTGGATGGACTTCCTCCACGGCAAGCTCGCAGCCGCGCGTGAGCGGATCCTCGTCGCGAAACGTCTCCCAGGCAAAGTCGAGCGCCTCGCGCACGATCTCGGTCATATCCCCGATACGCAGCGTTACCAAAACGGCGCGCGAGGCCCCCGCCCCACGCGCCGCGCGAATCACTGTATCGAGTATGCCGTTGACAATGCCAACCTCGTGCATACCGATTTACTCCTCGTCGTCCTCTTCATCGTCCGAAAACAGGTCCAGACGGCTCACAAACAAGCCCTCCTTGCCCTCGCGCGTGGTAATGACCACGCGAGCGATGGCGAGCGAAATCTCGTAGAGCGAGAGCAGGGCGCCATACATGAGCCCCAGCGTAACGGGCGAGCCGTCGGGCGTAATCACAGCCGAGCCCACAAGCAGGCCAACGTATACATAACGCCAGGCACTGCGGAAGGCCGCGTAGGACACGATGTGGAAGACGGACAGGTAGAAGATGATGAGCGGCAGCTCAAACGCCACGCCAAAGCCAATCATAAAGAGCAGCTCCATGTTGACGTAGTTCTCCAGATCGGGCAGCGCCGTAGCGACGGCCGAGGTCTCGCCGATGAGCCACTCAAAGCCTGCAGGGATGATGATGAAGTAGCAAAAGATTGCGCCCAGGAAGAACAGCACCGTCGAGGCGAGCACCGTGGGCACGACCCACTTGCGCTCGTTGGGTCGAAGCGCCGGCAGGAAAAACGCCAGAATCTGCCAGATGATCATGGGCGTGCACATGACCACGGCCATCTTGATGGCCAGCGAGAAGCGCAAGCCAAAGCCGCCGAGCGTGGTAGTGATGTAGAACTTACCGTCCGGCACAAAGGAGCGGATGGGATCTTCCAGGATGTCGAGCACTACAGGCGTGGCGAAATACAGCACGATAGCGGCGGCAAACACCGACACGACCACGATAGTCAGGCGGCGACGGAGTTCCCCCAGGTGATCGAAAAGCGGCATTCGCGCAGGTCCGATAGGCATTACTCATCGCCTCCCTTCGGGGCGTCGGCGGCAGCAGCGTCGTCCTCGGCCTCGAGCTCGCGAGCGAGCTGGTCGACGATGGCCTTGCGCTTACGGGGACGACGGGCGTAGAGGTCAGCCGTCGTGGGCTCTGCCGGCTCCGGCTCGGGCTCCGGCTCTGCAGCAGGCTCGGGCTCGGCGGCGGCAGCAGCAGGCTCGGCCTTGGCAGGCTCGGCGCTCTCGGCCTCAGTCTTCTCGACAGCACCCTCGCTCGCGGCCTTCTCGGCAGCAAGGCGGGCGCGGCGCTCGGCAAAGGTCTCCTTCTTTGCGGGCGCGGCTGCCTCGACGGCATCCTCGTCCGCATCGGAATCGTCATCGGCGGCAGCCTTCTTGGGCTTGACCGGAGCCGAAGCGGCCTCGCTCACCGGATCGATAATCTCGGACTGAACAACGGCCGTCATCTTTTCCTGCGTCTCGCGGAACTGACGGATGGCACGGCCGATCGTGCGGCCCATCTGCGGGAGCTTATCCGGGCCAAACAGCAAAAAGCCGAAGACCACGATGATTGCCAGCTCACCCTCTCCAATACCAAACACACATACCTCCAAGGCTCGATGTGAGTCGAGCCCGCACCGCGCCATTCGGCCGGAACTCGTCTATTCATTCGGTCAAGTATAGCGCTCGGACGTCAAAACGTCCGAGCGCATCACAAACATATGCCAAACGGCACGCCCCTTTTGAGGCGGAGCTTATGCCGCCGTGATCGAGATCTCCTGGTCGACGCCCAGCAACTGAACCACGCGCATCACCTGGGGCTGGACATTGGTGCAGCTAAAGCGCTTGCCGTGGTCGACCGCGTGGTGCGCGGCGCCCACGAGCACGCCAATGCCCGTCGAATCGATGTAGCTCACCTGGGCAAAATCAAGCTCAACGGCCTCGGTGGGCTGCTCGAGCGCCAGGTCGATGGCATTGCGCAGGCTATCGGCGTTAGAGATATCGATCTCGCCGGTTACCTTAATGGTGTAGAGCTCTGGCGTGGGGTTGGTAGAAATTCCCAAATCCATGTATACGCTCCTTTACATATCGAAAGTGCGGATAGTACGGGAAGCCGCGCGTTAGACGCGCTCGGCACGAGCAAGCTCAGCAGCGACGAGCTTAACAGCCAGCACCAGCACATCGAGCGCTGCCTCCAGGTCCTCGACCGTGGGATAGCTCGGCGCGATGCGGATGTTGGTGTCGCGCGGGTCCTTGCCATAAGGCCAGGTGGCACCAGCCGGCGTGAGCTTGACGCCCAGGTCGGCACAAAGTGCGGCGACCTTCTGGGCAGAGCCCTCGGGACCATCAAAGCTCACAAAGTAGCCGCCGCGGGGATGCGTCCAAGTGGCGCAACCCGTATCGCCCAGACCCTCAGTGAGTTTGCGCTCAACGGCCTCAAAGCGCGGGCGCAAGAACTCGGCATGCTTTTTCATATGCTCCTTGACCGCCTCGATGGTGGGAAGGAAACGCACGTGACGCAGCTGGTTGAGCTTGTCGGCGCTGATAAGACCTGCCTTCAGGCGCTTGGAGAACTCGGCGATAACCGCGGGGCTCGCACCGATAAAGCCGATGCCGGCGCCCGGGAAGGTGATCTTGGACGTCGAGGCAAAGGCCACCACGCGATCCTCGGTGCCCGCCGCGCGAGCAAGATCGAAGATGTTGGCGAGTTCGTCGGGCTCGTCGTACAGGTCGTGCACGCAGTAGGCGTTGTCCCAGAAGATGCGGAAATCGGGCGCGGCCGTGGGCATCTCGACCAGGCGACGCACGGTGTCCTCGCTAAAGGTGATGCCCGTGGGGTTGGAATACTTGGGCACGCACCAGATGCCCTTGATGGAGTCGTCGGCGGCAACCAGGCGCTCGACCTCGTCCATGTCGGGGCCGTTGTCGGTCATCGCGACGGGGACGTTCTCGATACCCAGATCGGCGGTGATGCCAAAGTGGCGGTCGTAGCCGGGAACAGGACACAGGAATTTGACCTTCTTGCCGTCGCGCGCGGCCTCGTAAGCCTCCCAGGGCTCGCTGCCGCACGAACCGCAACGCCAGAACATGCCGGCGATGTCGTGCTCAATCAGCAGGCTCGACGAACCCAGCACGAGCGTCTGCTCGGCGGGGCAGCCCAGGAACTCCCCCGCCAGCTTGCGTGCCGAGGGAATGCCCTCGAAGCAGCCGTAGTTGGAGCAGTCGACGTTGCCATCGTGCAGATCGGCGTCGGCGTTGAGGATATCGAGCATGGGGCGCGAGATGTCAACCTGGGAGGGCGACGGCTTGCCGCGGGCCATGTCGAGCGCCAGACCCTTGGCCTTGACCTGGGCGACCTCGGCTTTGAGCGCCTCTATGGCGGCATCGAGTTCGGTGGTTTCCATCTTCTGGTAGATCGTCTGCATGGGTGCGACCTTTCGCGAAGCGGTACGTTGCAGTTCGTCTAAGTATAGACCGCCACCGCCGCAACGTTATGAAGCCGTGATAGATTAAGTCCATCGCAATGAATTACGAATCGCCGCGCATGTCGGCGTGGGGCGCCCAAGGAGGCACTATGGAGTATGGATCGTTTCAGGCCGAAGAATTCGGCGACCTGCAGCGCCTGGTCGACGGGCTGTTTTACGACCGCCACGCCATCGACCGCCTGGACCTCATCGTGCAGGCCGAAATCTTGGACCTGGCACCCGATCTCATGGAGATCGTCAACCTGCTACCGCCCGGCTACTACGACCGCCAATCGCTTTGCGACCAGCTCAACTCCGCCTTGGCCGCCCACGGCTGGGGCGCCGTCTACGGCACCGTGGAATAACCTAGTCATTGGGGCCTGTGGTCAAAAAATAGCAAATATGAGTACTGTTACTTTTTTAGTAACAGCGATTTTGAATTAAAAAGGCCAGTCTTGGCCTTTTGTGTCCGGTTTTGGAAGGATGCATCGGCATTTTTCGTCCAGCCACGCAATCGTTAATGCACAGACAGAATAGATTTGTACATTATTTTTCGCGCCTAAAATGAAACGCCGTTTGTGACAGTACTCACAAACGGCGTTTTTTGGCCACTGGGGTGTCCGGCAGGTGGCAAGTACCACTCAAAACCGCGTTTTACACGCGCTCGAGCAGGCTCTGGCGTCTGTTTCTACGCGCCTACTCGTCCTTGGGCGCCGGGTGCTTGCAGATCACACTCATGTAGATCATGCCAAGCACGGCCGCGGTGACAGAACCGGCAAGAATGGCGGCCTTGGCAGCCAGAACCTCAAACTGGGCCGTCGGGAAGGCAAGGCCGCTGATGAGAATCGACATGGTAA
This sequence comes from uncultured Collinsella sp., assembly GCA_900544995.1. Classification (GTDB taxonomy): domain Bacteria; phylum Actinomycetota; class Coriobacteriia; order Coriobacteriales; family Coriobacteriaceae; genus Collinsella. Next base: position 6,299 of record UQXC01000043.1, read on the forward strand.
AGCCGATGCCGCCCAGAATGCCCACACCGGCGATCATGTGCCAGTTAACGTTATGAGGCAGTTCGCAAGCCTTGAGCTTGACCAAGGCGAACGTCATGCCAAAGATGCCGATCGGCTTGCCCAGCAGCATGCCAAAGTACACGCCGAGCGTCACCGGGTCGGTGAGCAGCGTGCTCATGTCCACGCCCACTAGGCGAACCTGTGCGTTGACGAACGCGAAAATCGGCAGAATCACAAAGTTGACCGGCGTGGAGATCAGACGCTCCATGCGGATGAGCGGCGGGGTCACGCGGTGCATGACGCGCTCGACCTTGGTGGTCGAGACGGTAAAGTCATGCTGGCCCAGGATGTGTGCCTCGTCGTCGTAGCGGTCATCGAGCAGCGGCAGGCACTCGCCCAACCAATCGGTGAGGCTATCGAGCTTAACGCCGCACTTGGCCGGGATGGTAAAGGCCAAGATGACGCCAGCAAGCGTGGCATGTACGCCGCTCTTGAACATGCAGAACCACAGCAGCAGACCCAGTACCGAATACGGAGCAAGGCGGTAATGCTGCGTCTTGTTGAGCCACACGAGCGCGCAGGTCACAAGCGCGGCGGCGCCCAACCAAAACGGATTGGGGCTCTGACCGTAGAAGATGGCGATGGCGGCGATGGAGATGAGGTCGTCGGCGATGGCGAGCGTCGAGAAGAACACGCGCACGCCGTTGGGCACGCGATTGCCCAAAAGCGACAGCACGCCCAGCGCAAAGGCAATATCGGTTGCCATGGGAATGGCCCAGCCGTTGTGCGCGCCGGCATGGTTAAAGATCAGGTAGATGCAGGCGGGAACGACGACGCCGCCCACGGCCGCCAGCATGGGAAGCATGGCCTGGCGCGGGTTTTTGAGCTCGCCGACCGTCATCTCGTACTTAAGCTCAATGCCCACCAGCAAAAAGAAAATCGCCATGAGGAAGTCGTTGACGAATAGCTCAACGGTGAGACCGGCCGTAAGGTTGCCCAGACCCACATACAGCGGGGTCTCCAAAAAGTGATGGATGGCCTCGTAGGCATCGGTATTGGCGCAAATGACGGCGGCAATGGCGGCGAAGACCATGACGGCGGCGGAAATCGTGCCGTTCTCGGTGATGCGCTCCCAAATGTCGTGGCGCTCAAAACGCTTGCGCTCACGAACGTTAAACAGCTGCTCGGGTGCTGCCATGGGCGGCTCCTTTCACGGGAAAGCTCCCGTCTTAAAAAAGCACGGCCCGCCCAAGTGGCGGTGCCGCGCTCTAACGTATTACGCTTGCATCTAGCCTACCCTGCACGACAGGCACGCAGGCGTGGCCGAAAAGCGGAACCACAGGTTGAACATTATTTGCTCAACGGCGCGGGCACGCCTGTCCAAGAGACGACGCGGCGCCGTGCACAAAAAACGACCGGAGCGCGGGGTGTCCGCGATCCGGTCGTGGCGTTTGGTCAACTAAACCTAGCAGGCGGCCATGATGGGGGCAGCGACCTGCTTCTTACGGGAGAGGACGCCCGGCATCCAGACGCCGTCGTGCTCGTCGGCAATGCCCAGGCCCTTCTGAGCGGCCTCGGTCTCGCCCTCGAGCAGGACCTGCGAGCCCTCCTCCATGATGTCGGTGATGCACAGGACAATGCCGTCAGCACCCTTCTCGGCGGCGTAGGCGCGCATGGCCTCGCGAATCTCGTCGATCATGCCAAGCGCACGGCTCTTGTCGACAGTCTCGTACTGGCCGATGAGCAGCTTCTTGCCGGCAGGCTCGAACATCTTGATGTCGTTGCCGACCATCTCGGCTGCGGTGAAGGAGCCGGACGGACGGGTGAGGAAGACCTCCATGCCAAACTTGACCGGGTCGACGCCCACCTGCTCGCCGAGCTTGGCGGCGACGGCGCGGTCGACATCGGTGGTGGTGGGGCTCTTGAGCATGAGCGTGTCGGTCATCATGGCCGAGAGCAGCAGCTTGGCCTGAACGTCGGAAAGCTCAACGCCGGGCACGCCGGCGAGCTTGGTGACGATGGTGCAGCTGGAGCCCCAGGGCAGGCAGATGTAGTGCAGCGGGCCGGCGGTCTCGAAGTCGCCGATGCGGTGATGATCGACAACGCCAAAGACCGTGGCGTCCTTAAGGCCGGCGACGGACTGGGCAGACTCGTTGTGGTCGGTGAGGACGACGAGCTGACCGGCCTCGACGGAATCAATCACGCGGGGCTCGGCAATGCCAGCGTCGGCGAGCAGCTTGGCGGACTCGGCCGGAAGCTGGCCCAGAGCGCAAGCCTCGTAGGTGTTGCCGGCATACTCAACCTGGTTGAGCAGCTGGGACAGGACGACGGCGCTCATGATGGCGTCGTTATCGGGGTTCTGGTGACCAAAGACAAGAACGTTTGCCATGGATATCCTCCACTTGATATGTGTACTTGGACGTAGCTATGGTAGCACGCCGATGCCGAGCCTTCGCAGACGGAAGGGCCACGGCATATTTTGGGGCGCAGCCTTGGCCTCCTTGCACCAGCTATTTACCGGCAGCGCGCAGGGCTACGTAGGCGGCACCGATGATGCCGGCGTCGTTTCCGAGCGAAGCGACCTTAATGGGCGTCTCGCGCGAGGCGGAAAGCGCGTACTGCTTAAAGTGCTCGCGAACCTTGTCGAGGTAGACATCGGCCGAGGCGGAGGCGCCGCCGCCGATGAGGAACATCTCGGGATCAACCACGTTGGCAATAAGCGCCAGTGCGCGGCCGAGATAGTCGGCCATGGTATCGGCCGCGGCCAGCGCGAGCTTGTCGCCCTCGCGACAAGCCTGGAACACGTCCTTGGAATCGGAGGGACCGGTCAGCTCGATGGGCTCGACGCCCGCCTTCTTGCACTCGGCAAGGTAGTTGCTCACCACGCCGGTGGCGCTGGAATACTGCTCCAGGTGGCCATGGCCGCCGCAGCCGCAGGTGCGCTCCTCGGCCGGGTTCAGGCACATGTGGCCAATCTCGCCGCCAGCACCCACAACGCCCGATACCACGTCGCCGTTAACGATAACGCCGCCGCCCACGCCGGTACCAATGGTGACCATCACCACGTTCTGTACGCCCTTGGCAGAGCCGAGCCAGGCCTCGCCCATAGCAGCAGCGTTGGCGTCGTTCTCGTACTTAACGACCGCGTCGGGGCAGTGCTCCTGGATGGCGATCTTGAGCTCGGGCAGGTTGATGGCGATGTTCGCCTTGACCTTGGCATCGCCCGATGCCGGGATGGGGCACGGAACGGCCAGGCCAATGCCCGACACAAAGGCACGCGGAATCTGGGCCTTGGCGACCACCTGGTCGATAGCCTCGGTCACCGCGGCAAAGCCCGCAGCGTCAACGATGGGAGGCGTGGGCACGCTGGCCTTGGCAAGCAGGTTTCCGTCCTCATCGAACAGACCCTCCTTGACCGAGGTGCCGCCGACGTCAATGCCGATGTAGTACTGCTTAGGTTCCATGGGAGCCCGCCTTTCTCGTTTAAACATTGCCTGTATGGTACCGCTCCCAAGGCAAAAACCTACCAAAAAGGACAGGTTTGTTTTGGCAGGTTTTATCTGGGGAAGCGCAGAGTACGAGATTCGGTTCGCTGGGTGTTATATCGGTTCGGCCCCGTCCTCGGACCGATCATTTCTCAACACGACACTACTCAGATGTTTATCATTTAAAACGCTCTAATTTTACAAGCGGGGCGACTTTTAATTTTATCTTTCTCGAACTTTTCAATAACTCAATAGAGATACTTAGGTGTTGACTATACTTTCTTTTATTCTCAATCAAGTTGGAAAGGAGGTTCCTTGATTCCCAAATACGAGGCGATAGCTGCAGATATTCGTCGAAGTATTGAGGATGGCGCTCTTAAACCGGGTGACAAGCTTCCCACCGTCGTTGAGTTCTGCGAGCTCTATAGCGTTTCCAAAATCACCGTCAAACGAGCTATCGAGCAAATCACCGAGGAAGGCCTTATTACCAGCCGACGCGGATCGGGTACCTACGTTAAGGACACGGCGGGGCTTCCCGGCCAGGCGTTTTTCCAGGGCAAAAACGACCGTGCCCAGGGTTTTTCGTATGAGCACCGCGGGGAGAAGGTAACCTCGGTGGTCTACGATTTCTCGATCGTTAATCCACCGGCGGACATCGCAGCCCAGCTGGGAATTGCCGAGGATGACTTTGCCTATCACGTCGTGCGCGTGCGTCAGGCCGATGAGAAGCCCATCGTTATCGAGTACACCTACATGCCCCTCGAGCTGATTCCAGGCCTTAAAAAGAAGGACCTGTACGGATCGGTCTACCGCTTCATCCGCGAGCAATGTGGGCTGAAGATTTCGAGCTTCCACCGTACCATTCGCGCCGTGGCAGCAACCGAGGAAGAAGCCGAACGTCTGGACACCAAACTTGGCTCTCCCCTGCTCGAGCTCACCCAGATTGGCTTTTTGGACAGCGGCGCCGCCTTTGAGTATTCGATCTCGCGCAACGTTGGCGATCGCTTTGAGTTGCACAACGTAACGTTGGCATAGGTTTTTGTAGTCACGCGGGCGCTCGTTTTGAGCCGTCTTACGCGGCACCCGCACAACCTTATGGGGGTATGAATATGTCCGATTTGATTAAACTGACGCCGATCTTCCACGAGAAGATCTGGGGTGGCCGCCAGCTCGAAACCGTATTTGGTTACGACATTCCCGAAGGTCCCATCGGTGAGTGCTGGGCCATCTCGGCCCATCCCAACGGTGACTGCCAGATTGCGGAGGGACCGTACGCCGGCCACACGCTGTCGTGGCTGTGGGCCGAGCACCGCGAGCTCTTTGGCAACTGCGAGGGCAAGGAGTTCCCGCTGCTCGTTAAGATTCTGGACGCCAAGGACGACCTTTCGATCCAGATTCATCCCAACGACGAGTACGCCGCCGAGCACGAGAACGGCAGCCTGGGTAAAACCGAGTGCTGGTACGTGCTGGATTGCGAGCCCGGCGCCACGATCATCGTCGGCCAGCGTGCTAAAGACCGCACTGAGGCCGCACAGATGATCAAGGACGGCCGCTGGGACGACATGCTCAACGTACTACCGATCCACAAGGGCGACTTTTTCCAGATTGATTCCGGTACCGTTCACGCCATCAAGGCCGGCACGCTCATTTTGGAAACGCAGCAGTCGAGCGACGTGACGTATCGTCTGTACGACTATGATCGCCCGGGCACCGACGGCAAACTGCGCCCGCTGCACATTAAGCAGAGCCTCGACTGCATCGACTTTGACGTCCAGGCCCCGGTCGATGGTACCGTGACCGCGCCCGAGGTGGACGGCGTGACCGAGCTCGAGTCTAACCCCTGCTACACCGTCGATCGCGTGCGTGTCGACGGCAGCAAGATCCTCGACCAGCGCTGGCCCTTCATGTGCCTGTCGGTCATCGACGGCGAAGGCACCGTCTGCGGCGACCCCGTCCGCAAGGGAAGCCACCTGCTGGCCCCCAGCACCGTCAGCTCCATCGACCTCGAAGGCAAGATGGAACTGATCATCAGCCACCTCTAGGTCACAACAACAACCAAAACGAAACAAGGGGCTCCCCCGTTCATCAACGGAGGAGCCCCTACTCGTATCTACATTTCAGCCCACCCGGTTCTCCAAATCAAAAAGCGGACGAGCGGAGCGGCGTTCGCAAGCAACGTTACCCAAGGACCTGGGCGGGCGTATGGGACAACATCGATCGCGAGTTCCGCACGCAAAGGAGAGCACTTAATGTGCTCTCCGTCTTGCGCAGGACTGCCCGAGCAGGCGATGTTGCCCCATACGCCCGCCCAGGTCCGCCGGGATCACGACAGTTTGACGATCGGTGCAAAACCTTTCATTAGCTTTTTGGTCTGGCCGGTCTTTTCGAATTGAACCTCGATCATGTCTCCGACGACCGAGAGCACGGTACCCGTGCCAAAGGTCTTGTGGCTCACGGTATCGCCTGCGGCAAAGTCCTGCGACGCGCTAGCGCGATCAACCTTGCGCTCCACCGTCGGGGACACCTTGGACGACGGCTTTTTGGCTCGCGGCGCACCCGAACCAAAGGTCGAGGCAACACGGCCGGCATCGGGCGAAACCCCACGATGGCGCTCGGTCCCGTAGCTGCTGCCGCCAAAGAAATCGTCAAAGCTCGATCCGCCACGCGAACCGGAACCGCCGGTCGAGCGCGTATGCGAACCAAACACCTTGCCGCCATACATGTCCGAGCCCATACCCGATCCAAAGGTGCCGTGTCGGTCGCCGCGTTTCTCCCAGCCCGTGCCCTCAAAACCGGCAGAACCGATGCCGCTAAACTCGATATCCTCAAACGGAATCTCGTTGAGGAAGCGCGAGCGCGGGTTGGCAGAGGTCGAGCCGTAGGTGCGACGCGTGGCCGCATAGGTCAGGAACAGGCGCTTGCGAGCACGCGTGATGGCGACGTAGGCCAAGCGACGCTCCTCCTCGAGCTTGCCCGGATCGTCACTACCGCCAAAGTCGTGCACGTGCGGGAAGATACCCTCCTCCATGCCGGCCACGAACACCGCCGGGAACTCCAGGCCCTTGGCGGAGTGGATGGTCATCATGGTAATGGCATGCGTCTCGCCGGCCAGGGAATCCAAGTCGGAGCGCAGGGCCAGCCACTCCATGAGCGCCGGCAGCGCCTTACAGGTGAGCGGACCGTAGGTGCGCTCGATCTCGTCGGCATGCACGGCACCCGCCGGCATCTCCGTCGGCGCGGCATACGCGTTGCCCGCGATGGCGGCGGCCAGGGCATCCTGCGGAGACAGCGCCGGAGCGGCCAAGCTATCGAGCGGATTGGAGCCCGCGGCGTCACGCGCGCCAACGAGCGCCTCAAACGAGGATACCGGGGCAGATGGCCCCGGTTCGGGCGCAGGCGCGCTCACCACGACAGGCTCGGGCTCGGCGCTAGCAGGCACATCGGCAACACCGGCAGCGCGCAGCTCTTCCAAGCTCTCGAGCGTACCTTCGATATCCTCGTGCGTCTCCTCAAATTCGGCGGCGACGCCCAGGAATTCCTGGATGTTCTCGGCGCGGCTCTCGGACTCCATGGTGCCCTCGGCGCGGAAAGCCTGCAGCAGGCCCGTCTTATCGACGATCATCTCGACGATGTCCTTGAGCTCGCCGTCCATGCGGCGACCCTCGCGCACCAGCGCCACAAAGCTCGACAGGCCGTTGCGCACCTTGGCGCTAAACATGCCCGTCTCGGCTGTTGCGATCTCGCAGGCTTGGAAGAACGAGCAGCGGTTGTCGCGTGCCAGCTGCTCAATCTTTTGAATCGAGGTGGAGCCGATGCCGCGGCGCGGCGTGTTGATGACGCGCTTGACGCTCATCTCGTCGGCCGGGTTCACAATCATCTTAAGATAGGCCATGACGTCGCGGATCTCGGCACGGTCGAAGAATCGCGTGCCACCCACGATCTTGTAGGGCACGCCTGCGCGCAGGAACATATCTTCGAGAATACGCGACTGAGCGTTGGTGCGGTAGAACACGGCGATGTCGTCGTAACTCGTGCCCTTGGAGTGCAGCTTCTCGATCTCGCCGGCAATCCAGCGGCCCTCGTCGCGCTCATCGCTTGCCTGGAAGGCCTGGATCTTCTCGCCATCGCCCTCGGCCGTAAACAGGCGCTTGTCCTTGCGCTGCGAGTTGTGGCGCACCACGGCGTTGGCGGCGCTCAGGATATGGCCCGTGGAGCGGTAGTTCTGCTCCAGCTTAACGGTCTTGCAGTTTTTAAAGTCCTGCTCAAAGTCCAGGATGTTGGTGATGTCGGCGCCACGCCAGCTATAAATGGACTGGTCATCATCGCCCACGACCATGAGGTTTTGGTACTTGGCGGCCAGCAGGTTGGCGATCTCGTACTGGACGTGATTGGTGTCCTGATACTCGTCGACGCTAATGTAGCGGAAGCGCTCTTGGTACTTGTCGAGCACCTCGGGGCGGGTGCGCAGCAGCTCGAGCGTGCGCACGAGCAGGTCGTCGAAGTCCATCGCGTTGGCGGCGCGCAGGCGGCGTTCCAGCTCCAAGTAGACCTGCGCGGCCTTTTTGTCGTTGGGGCTGTCGGCGGATTTGAGCATGTCCTCGGGGCCGATCATGGCGTTTTTGGCCGAACTGATCTTGCTGCGGATCATGTTGATGGGGAATTGCTTTTGCTCGATACCGAGCGCCTGCATAATATCGCGCACCATGCGCTTGGAATCGTCGTCATCGTAGATGGTGAACTGACCGGTGTAGCCCAGCAGGTCAGCGTCCTCGCGCAGCATGCGCACGCACATAGCATGGAAGGTGCACACCCACATGCCGCGGGTACCGCTGGGGATGAGTGCCGCCAGACGCTCGCGCATCTCGGCCGCGGCCTTGTTGGTAAACGTGATGGCAAGGATCTGCCAGGGCTTAACGCCCAGGTCGCCGAGCATATGTGCGATGCGAAAGGTCAAGACGCGGGTCTTGCCCGAGCCGGCGCCGGCAAGGACCAGCAACGGACCCTCGGTGGTCAGGACCGCCTCGCGCTGGGCGGGATTAAGGCTGTCGAGGTCGACGAGCGGCTTGGCGGGTTTGGGTGCCGGCGCGGGAGCGTCATAGATGTCGAGCGGAACGAGCTCGGGCTCCGGCGCAGCGGGGGCGGTGTATGCATCGAGCGGCACGGGTTCCGGCGTGGGCGGCACGGGTACCGCGGCGTTCTTTTCCCAGGGCAAGGGCTGGGTCATGGGCGACTCCTCATCTGACGGACGGCGCGCCTGCGGGCGGCGCCATAGTTTGAGCCGTACCAGTATACCGAGCCGCGCGGACACCGACGCAAATCACACCACGACTCCGTCCGCCACAATCGGGCCCGCCCAGCGGATTTGGCGCAATGGGGTCAGGTTACTTTGCACCAATCTATTGGCAATCACGAAACCGCCGATGTCATGGCAGCAGCAGCGAGCGGCGGCCAGGGCGAACAAATTGGCATGAAAAGGGGGCGGCATAGACCTTTTGGTCATGCCACCCCCTTTGAATGACAAGTTGTCGCCCCGGCCGCCGCGCAGCGTCGACTAAGTTAGAGGCCGAGCATCGGCTCCAAGACGAAGAAGTACGCAAGCACCACGATGCCCAGAATGATGCGGTAGACGCCGAAGCACTTAAAGTCGTGACGGCGGACGAAGCCCATGAGCCACTTAATGGCGATGAGCGAAACCACAAAGGCCACAACGCAGCCCACGCCCAGGATGGCGATCTCGTTGGCGCCAAAGGTACCGCCCTTGATGAAGTACTTGACCAGCTTGAGCGCACTCGCGCCAAACATGACGGGAATGGCCAGGAAGAACGTAAACTTGGACGCCACCGAACGCGTGCAGCCCAAAAGCAGGCCGCCGATGATGGTGGAACCGGAGCGCGACGTGCCCGGAATCAGCGAGAGCACCTGGAAGCATCCGATGCCCAGTGCGGTCTTCCAACTTAGGTCCTCGAGCGTGGTGATGGAACCAAAGTCCAGATCCTCGTCATCGTCCTCGTCCTCGGCAACATCTGCCGCGGGCGCCGCAAAGTGTGCACCGGCGGGACGTCCACCCGACACCACAGCACGCGAACCAAACGAACCGGCAACGGCCATTTCCTCGCGCTTGCTCGCGCGCCAGTTCTCGATCACGATAAACAGCACGCCGTACACAATGAGCGCCAGCGCCACGACGGGAGCATTGTAGAAATGCTCCTCCATCCAGTCGTTGAGCGGCAGGCCGATCGCCGCGGCGGGAATACAGCCGAGAACGATCTTGCCCCACAGCACCCAGGTGTCGCGACGGCCCTCCTTGCCCTTGCTGGGCGAGAACGGATTGAGCTCATGGAAGAACAGCACACAGACGGCCAGAATGGCGCCGAGCTGAATCACGACCAGGAACATATTCCAGAACGTCTCGCTCACGTTCATCTTGACGAACTCGTCCACCAAGATCATGTGACCGGTCGACGAAACAGGCAGCCATTCGGTGATGCCCTCGACCAGGCCCATGAAGGCAGATTTTAGAAGCTCGATAATATCCAAAGGGACCCCCTCGTTAGACACCCGCCGGTAGATGTTCTGCGGACGATGCGGGCGATGTCCCATTATCAACCGTTGGCGGTGCGACCGCGCCTACCCTTACCAAAAAACTCGCCCGTTCACAGAATTGCGAGCAGTCAAACCGAAATCCTTGGGTATAACTGCAACAAGATAAAGTGTCCGGCGGCCAACGCGCCCGCGCCCGCCCGACGCACGAGCCCCGCGCCCGTGCGATAGACCAAGGAGGAAACCATGAACGAGGGCTACACCAAGGTATTTGTTTCACTCGACGGTACTGAGCAGCAGGATTTTGTGCTCGCACGCGCCATCAAGGTCGCCGCGAACAACGGCGCCAAGCTAATCATCGGCCACGTTATCGATTCCACGGCGCTCGAGAGCGCCGGTTCCTATCCGGTCGATCTGGTCAACGGCCTAGAGGAGGCATTTAAGAACTCCATCGCCAAGCAGCTCGAAGAGGCCAAGGCCAATCCCGATATTCCCGAGGTCGAGGTTATGATTCGCGCCGGCCGTATTCGTGAGACGCTCAAGGACGAGATGCTCGACGTGGTTAAGCCCGACCTGGTGCTCTGCGGCGCCCGCGGCCTGTCCTCGATCAAGTATGCGCTGCTGGGTTCGATTTCGACGTTCCTGCTGCGCAACACCGACTGCGACATCTTGGTCGTGAAGTAGCGTTGCTCCCACCGGCCGCGGGGCCTGCGGGGTTTCCACGGGCACGTCCTCGCCGCGTTGCGGCTGCGGGATGTGCCCTTAGGAAACCCCTCCCGGCCCCGCGGCCTTCGCAGCCTTACTTCAGCGAGTTGGCTGAATAGAAAGATGGCGTGGCGGCCCGGTCGCGTGCCGCGCGT
>UQXC01000044.1 GCA_900544995.1 uncultured Collinsella sp.
GGCATAGACCTTCTGGTCATGCCTTGCCTTTTGAATGACAAATTGTCGCTCTGGGTGGCGCGCAGCGTCGACCGGTCCGCCGTTCGTCAGAACGGCGGAACCTCTAGAGCAAGGTGACGCTAAAGCCACGTTTATCGGTGGCACCCGGCGCCAGCGTAATGGTGTTGACCTTGTGCTCAAAGACGTCATCCTCGGTGTCCATGGTGGTGTGGCCGGTCCAGGGCTCGAGCGCCACAAACGGAGCGTCGTTGGCGGCAGACCACACGCCGATGTACTTAAAGCCCTCAAAGTCGATCTTGACGCCGTGGCCCGACTTGCGGCCGCGCAGCGTGAGCGTGGAGCCCGGGGTATCGGTGAACATGATGGCATCGTTATCGAAGCTGCGGTGCGTGATGGGCAGCACGTCCGAGTTATCGGGAGCCTTGTAACTGCCCTCGAACGTCATAAGACCGTCGGGCGTGATGATGGGGGCCTCGTTGGTCCAAGCCTCGATAAACGCCAGCTCGTAATCCTCGAACGCCTCATCCTCGGCACCGGGGGCGGGCACGTTAAATGCAGGGTGACCGCCCACCGAGAACGGCAGGTCCACGTCGCCGGTGTTGGTGACGGCAAAGGTCTGGGTAAGCGTGGCATCACCAGTCAGGGCATAGGTCATGTTGAGCTTAAAGTGGAAGGGGAAAGCCTTGAGCGACTCGGGCGTATCGGTGATCTCGTAGGTGACGGACGAGCCGTCCTCGGAGACCTCGACCAGCTTGTGTTCGACGATGCGCGCGAGTCCGTGGCGCGGCATCTCGCAGGTGCCGGCCGCAGACGTCGCTGTGTTGTTGCGCAGCGATCCCACGATGGGGAACAGAATGGGCGCGTGTTTGCCCCAAAAGGCCGGGTCGCCCTGCCACAGATACTCGTTGCCGTCGAGGGCAAGGCTCGTGAGCTGGGCTCCCATGGAATCGATGGCCGCGGTGAGGCCGCCGCGCTTGATGGTGGTGACGGTGGACATGCTACTTCCTCCAAAAGTAAACAACAGTGTTGAGGGCTATTGTGCCACTCTTGGCGGCACGGAGAGGCGGCAGGCGCAGTTATTGAGCGATTGCGTAAAGGTCGAACCCGCCCTGCGGTGTGCTGTCGACCGTATCGGGCGCCTGCGAGTTAAAGCTCACGGGGACCATACGCTTTGAGGCGCGGAAGCGCGTGCCATCGGTGGCGACGGGCGGCTCGTCGACCGTGAGCTCGTAGTCGCCGGGCTTGAGCTCGATGCCGTCACCTTCGGAATTAACGTATTGGTACTCGTCGATTGCTTGTCCCTTGAGCGTGCGGCCCACGATATGGACGAGCATTTGGCTGTCGCCGCGCGCGGTATCCCACGTCGCGCCGTCCTTAACCTCGACCGACACATGCACCGAGCGCGTGCGGCTGAGCGATTGCTCGACGGACATCTCGACCTTGGCGGCGTCTTGGCGCTGCTGCTCGACATGGTCCCAGATGCTGCCGATTGCCGAGCAGGCGATAACGCCGGCCATGAAGGCGATGAGGATGGGGCCGAGCGGAGAGCGGCGCCCCGTGTCTTCCTCGCGAGCCAGGTCGGGGCGATGCGTGGGCGCAGGCGCCTGGGCACCCTGCGCGGGCACGTCGAGAATGCTGAAAGATGCCGTACTGCCGGGGTCGATGGTGTGGCGCGGTTGCGGAGTCTTTGCCGGCGAGATGGACATATCGGCCGGCTCACCGAGTGTGGCCGTGGCATCGGTCTTCGCCTCATCGGCCTCGGCCTGGGCCCAGGCCTGTTCAAAGGTCAGGGGCTCGGCGGGGTCGGAGGCAGCATCCGTCTCGACGACATCGTTGCCGGCCTCGTCCTCGTCGCCCGACACGTCACGCGGCGCGGGCTCGTCCCACCCCTCGTCCGGAGCCTCGCCCTCGGTATACCACCATTCAAAGTTATCGATATCCATACGGGGCGCCCCTTAGGCCTCGCAAATAAACACTTGCTAGCCTTATACCCCCAGATAGCGCCGGAGCTTGCCGGCATAGACAGGAAAACCGTCACAACATTCGACGCTTTTCCTCGTTTTAGAGATTTTCATCAAATGTTGTGACGGTTTGGGCGACTGGCTGACAGCGCAATGTGACAGAGGGACTGTCCCTTTGTCACATTCTGTTAGAGTTGCAGGGATTGAATCCCGCTTATTCATGCGACATTGGAGTGACAACCTTGACCGCCGCAACCACGCCTAAAAGTAAGTCAACCGCCGCCGCGCTCTCCCCCGCGCGCACCAAGCTCTGCCTGGCGCTGCTCGTGCTGTTGGGATTCTCGCTCGGCTGCTCCGAGTTCGTGGTCATCGGCATCGAAAGCGACTTGGCAACGGAGCTCGGCGTATCACTTGCCACTGCAGGCCAGCTCATCAGCGTGTTCGCGCTCGTCTACGCCATCGCTACGCCGGTGCTTGCGCTCAGCACGGGGCGGTTCCGCCGCTACCAGCTGCTCGTGTGCTACAGCATCGTCTTTGTGCTGGGCAATCTTGTCATGGCCCTGGCGCCCAACTTCCAGATGCTGTTTATCTCGCGCATCATCCTGGGCTCTGTCTCGGGTGCGCTGCTCGCCGTGGGCGTGACATACATCCCTGAGCTTCTGTCCCCGCAGCAAACCTCACTTGCCATCTCGGTCGTGTACGGTGCGTTTTCCGTGGCGATGGTCTTTGTGACCTCGATTGGCAAGTTCGTGGCCGACACGCTCGATTGGCACGTGGCCATGTACGGCACGCTGACCTTTGCCGTTCTGATCTGTAGCGCGCTCGTGGCGTTTATGCCGCGCGCCGGACAGACCGACGAGCCCGCCACCTTCCGCGAACAGGCGGGGCTGCTGCGCGAGCCGAGCATCATCACCGGCATGCTCATCTTTTTGTTTGGCGTGGGGTCGGTCTATGTGTTCTACGGCTACGTGACGCCTTATCTGGAGCAGGTGCTGGGCATGGGCACGGTCGAAGCCAGTACCACGCTCATGGCCTACGGCGTGTTCTGCCTGATCTCGAACATCCTAGGCGGATGGATCGATGCGCGTTTTGGCATGAAGGCGCTGCTCGTGACGTTTGTGCTGCAGGCGGCAGCACTGGTCGGGCTGTTCGCCGTGGGTAGCGCCATGCCGCTCGCGCTCGTCTTTGTCTTTAGCCTGGCAATGCTCATGTACCTATTCTCGGTCTCGTGCATCACACACTTTATGGATGTGGCACGCAGCCGCCACCCCAAGTCAATGGTACTCGCAAGTTCGGTTGAGCCCATGGCGTTTAACGTCGGCATTTCGTTTGGCACCGCGGTAGGCGGCGCCGTGGTAAGCAGCGTTGGCATTGCGTACGTGGGCGCAGTGGGAGCCGCGTTCTCGCTTGTGGCCTGGGCGCTCACGCTGGTGACGATTAAGCTCGCCCGCTGGGAGCGTCGCTGTCAATCAGCACAGCCCTCGATGCGGGCATAGGGACGAACACAGCCCAGGGCGGCGAGCAACCGGTGAAAACCGTCCCATACGAGTAGTGCTTATCCACCTGCAAGCTCCAGCAGTGCAATTTCATGTATTTCAGATACGCGAAATGCGCGTGGGGCAACTCAGAGGCGGCGGCAGTTCATTGTCTGCCGCCGCCTTTTATACCGGATTTTATAGATATGTGGGGCGTTTACTCCATACCCAGCAGCTCGCGCATCTGAGTTGCGTAGTTAGATGCCATGTTGCCGTAGACAATCTGCACGCCGCCGTTAACATGCACATGAGCCAGACCCCCGAATCAGCCCGTTTTGGGGGTCTTTCTCGTCAAAATGTACGCTAAATCCATGAGGGTATATAATGGAACGCTCTGCTCGAATGCACGAATGAAGGGGTGATGATGCCTGGTCACGAGAAGCGCGTCTTGTCGCTTGACGGCCTGCGAGGGCTCGGGGCGCTGATAGTGTTCCTGTATCACGTCGACATCATGGTCAAGCCGTTTGGCGCGGGGGGGTCCAAGCCTCTTCCCTGGCACCGCGTCGGTTATGGTGTTCTTCATCCTGTCTGGCATAGTGCTGTCTCTTGTTCCCTTTAAGCACATGGGAAACGGCGGGTACGACTGGCTTGGCTATTACCCAAGAAGGGTCGTCCGCCTTTGCGTGCCGCTGTTTGCGGCGATTGCGCTGGCCCTTCCTGCGGGCTACGTGGCCTGGCGCCTGGGGTCCACGTCGCGCTCCGCGCTTGCCGTCGCCTACGACGCGGGCCTTCCCGCTGCGGTTCATGACACCCTCATGCAGTTCGACGTGCTGTTCAACGTGTCCGATGGCGTCAACAACCTCTTTGGCGCGCAGCTCGTCCGCGTTGACTCTCCCGTCTGGTCCATGAGCTGGGAGCTCTGGTTTAGCCTTACGCTTCCGCTGGCCATCTGGTGCATATCAAGGATTCGCCGGACGGGTCTGGCGGTTGTTGCGGCCTTTATTGCGGTGCTTGTCTCGTACTGGACGGGCTACTTTCCGCTGCGCCTTTGCCTGATGTTCTGGCTTGGCGTCATGGTGGCCCGGCAATTCGACAAAATCAAGGTCGTCAAGCTTTCAATGCTGGCCGAGCTGGCGATGCTTGTGGCCTCCGTTGGTGTTATCGAGCTCTCGCTCGTGTGGCATCCCGGCGGGGTCCTCGAGGCGTTGGAGTCCACCGCCATGAACGCGGCCTGCCTGGTAGTGGTTGTCGTCGCGATCGCCGACGGGTTCACGCGCCGTGCGCTCTCTGCGGCCCCCATGGTCTTTTTGGGAAAGGTGTCGTACAGCCTCTACCTTACCCACGCCATTGTCATCGGTGCGCTCGCTGCCCTGCTGCCCAGGCTCGGGATTGTCGACCCGCTCGCGATTGCCGCGATCTCGCTGTCCGCAAGCATGCTCGTCTCCGTTGCGTTCTGGCGCATAATCGAGGTTCCCAGCATGAACCTGTCGCGCTCGCTGGCGTCGTCAGGGCCTAGGGACGCCGTTCGATAATGCGTCGTACTTGGCTTCGTTTGGAGAGAGCTGGTCATGAATAGCCCCAAGCCCGTCCACCGCGTTCTCTTTGTCTGCCATGGCAATATCTGTCGCTCGACCATGGCCGAGTCGGTGTTTACCGAGCTCGTGCGCCGCGCTGGGCGCGAGGCGGAGTTTGTCATCGATTCCGCCGCGACCTCAACTGAGGAGATCGGCAACCCGCCACACCACGGTACCGCTGCCAAGCTACGCGAGGTCGGAATTCCCGTCGTCGCACATCGCGCGCGTCAGGTGCGTCGCGCGGAGTATGGCGACTGGGACCACATTGTCTATATGGACGACGAGAACGCCCGCGGCCTGCA
Organism: uncultured Collinsella sp.; assembly: GCA_900544995.1. Lineage (GTDB taxonomy): Bacteria > Actinomycetota > Coriobacteriia > Coriobacteriales > Coriobacteriaceae > Collinsella. Next base: position 5,313 of record UQXC01000044.1, read on the forward strand.
CCGTATCTTTGGCAAGGACCCCGATGGCAAGATCTCGCGCCTGCTCGATTGGACCGAACGCCCCGGCGACGTGGCCGACCCCTGGTACACCGGCAATTTCGATGCCACCTACCGCGACGTACTCGACGGCTGCACCGCCATGCTCGAGCAGCTGTAGGCGCTCGGGCGGCGCGGATATACGGGCCACGCCATCGGTATAAAACGAGCGTGGATTTTCTCCCGCACACAAATTGAGCGTGGATAATCTCCCACTTTGAGCGTTCAAGGGCGCCCTAAACGGGAGAAAATCCACGCTCATTATCTCGGTGGGAGATTATCCACGCTCGGTTACTCGTCGACGATCTCGGCGAGCCAAACGTTCAGCGTATCGACCTCGGGGCAGCAGAACTTTGCCGTACCGGGCTCGTTGCCGGGCACGGTTCCGCCATAGCGCAGGATATCGATATAGGGAAAGCCCACATGGCAGGCCATGGCGCACATCTTGCCGCGGTCTCGGTCGAAGTCAAAGACGTCGCCCGGCTTGTGACCATGGTGGCAGCGGCACGCACCCAGCTGGTCCACGCAGCTCACGCGGATGCGCGGACGCTTGCCACGCGGCGCGCCGAGCGGCTTGCTCTCGCCCTCAGGCTTGATGCCGCCCTCGCCAGCGTTACTCATGGTCGATCACGTCCAAGCAGGCCTCGATGGGAAGGCCGGCCGACTTGTCCTCTTGGTCGGCATTGCGCTCGATAAGCTCGGCCACCACGCGCATGGCGTCGGTCGTCGCACGCTGCAAGCTCCAGCCGGCCATAACGCGACCCACGAGCACCGACGAGAACGTATCGCCCGTGCCCGGGAAATACACCGGGATCAGCTCAAAGGGAATCGTGAAGTACTCCCCCGCCACATGGTCGTAGCCGATGACGGCACTCGCCCCGTCGACCTTGGCACTCGTAATGACCACCGACTTGGCGCCCAGCGCGAGCATAGCATCCACGAGCGCACGAGCCTCATCGGCCGTAATCTGTTCTGCCATAGGCGTATCGGTGAGCAGACACGCCTCGGTATAGTTGGGCACCGCGTAGTCGGCGCACTCGACCAGGCTGCGCATAAGGCCGATGGTCGACTCGGGCACGCCAGCGTAGAGCCTGCCGTTGTCGGCCATGATGGGGTCGACAAACACCTTGGTGCCCTTTTGCGCGCGGCGGTGGCAAAAGTCCGAGATGATGCGTGCCTCTTCCTCGGTCACGATAAAGCCGGTCGAGATGGCGTCGAATTCAAAGCCGAGCTCCTCCCAGATGGCGAGACTCTGGCGGACATACTCCGTGGTGTCGTGGATGTAGAACTTGGGGTAGTTGAGCGTATCGGAAACGAGGGCCGTCGGCAGGTTGTGGATGCGATAGCCCATGTGCGACAGCACCGGCAACATGGCAGAAAGCGCGACCTTGCCGTAGCCGCACATATCGTTGATCAGCAGCAGCTGAGTGTTCTTCATGAGTGTCCCCCTTGGGTCGGGCGCGGCGCGACGGCGCCATAGTGCGACTAAGTGTAGCGCAGGGAGCACGGCGGGCGGGCGCTGGCGCCGTGGAGGGCAAATTGTTGCGGATAGGTTTCGAAAATGGGAGGCAAATCACGGCGGTAGCGGCACAGTAGCTGCCACCTATTTACTACCATTCCAAAACTATGCCTGATTACTACGATAAACCGCCAGTCTCCAACCACAACAAATTGCACTCCAGCAAAACCGCAGGTAGACAGCTTGTGATTTTCCGAAAAACAATGCCGAGGTCTGAGATTTCGAATTCATCGTAGTAATCCGGCATAGTTTTGGGCAAAGCAACTTCGGAAGGGTGTCACCGCAGCCCAAAATGATCCGTTATCCTCCGTCCCCCACGGATCACTCAAATGCCAACCGAGGCAGCGCTGCAGATTGAGGACGGACAGCGAAAGCGTTCCTAAGCGAGCAAGGTGGCGTGAAAGAGGAGGGCATAGGCCTTGTGGCCATGCCCGACGATTGAACGCCAGATTGCCGCTTAGGAACGTTTGCAGCGTCGAGCGGTTACGGCGTTTGGTAAAACGCCGTAACTTAATAAGTTTGGTACCTTGACATTCATTTCTCACGCTCCTAAATTGGTTAGGCACAAAACAATTCCACTACCTAACTAAAGAAAGGAGCGAAGCTTAGATATGTGTGTTGAAGCACTCGTCCTTCCGCATGAGCCCGGCGGTGACCCGTCGCAACCGGTAGACATACCCGAAGCGGTCAACGCCGAAGACAGACTCGCCAAGCGCATCCTCAATAACCTGGGCTTTTGCGGCCATTACATGCATTTTCATGGTGGCGGCGTATCCGGCAAGGCGCCCATCGTCTGCCTGCTTGCCAAGCAGGAAAACGGCGAGATGTCGCAGCAGGAACTCGGCATGCACTTCGACCTCAAGCCGGGGTCGCTTTCCGAGATCTTGTCCAAGCTCGAGTGCGCCGGCATCATCGAGCGCAGCCGCAATCCAAAAGATCGCCGGCAGCTCACCATTCGCCTGACCGAGATCGGCTGGGAGAAGGCCCGTATCGACCAAGCCGCCCGCATCCGCTTTAGAAAACAGGCCTTTAGCGCGCTCACCCACGACGAGCGCGAGGACCTCGCCGAAATGCTCGATAAAATCCGCGTAACCTGGGAGGAACTGGATGATTAAAACCCTCATGGGAAGCATCCGCGACTATATGAAAGTCACCGTTGCCACGCCGTTGCTCGTGCTTGGCGAGGTGCTCTGCGAGATGCTGATTCCATTTATCACCGCCAACCTGATCGACGTCATCAAAGACGGCGCTACCGTAGCCGAGATGCTTCCCACCGCAGGCTTTTTGGTGCTCATCGCGCTAACATCCCTTGCTTTTGGCGCCGCTGCCGGCGTCACCTGCAGCCATGCGAGCTGCGGCTTCGCCAAGAACCTGCGTCACGACCTGTTCTACAAAATCCAGACGTTCAGCTTTGCCAACATCGATGAGTTCTCGAGCTCCTCGCTCGTCACGCGCCTGACCACCGATATCAACAACGTGCAGCAGGCCTTTATGATGATCATCCGTATCGCCGTGCGCGCGCCACTGGTATTGATCTTCGCCTTTACCATGGCGTATATCATGGGCGGCAGCGTTGCCATGGTCTACCTGGTCATCATTCCGCTGCTGGGCTTTGGACTGTTCTTTATCATCTTTAAGGTGCGCCCCATCTTCTCGCGCGTGTTCCACAAGTACGACGCCCTTAACGAGTCCGTCGAGGAAAACGTCACCGGCATGCGCGTGGTCAAGAGCTATGTGCGCGAAGACTTTGAGAAGGAGAAGTTCGCGACCGCCGCACGCGACGTCCAGATGGACTTCACCCGCGCCGAGAAGCTGCTCGCCTTTAACAACCCCATGATGAACATCTGCGTCAACGGCGCATTTGTCGTCATCATCTACCTGGGCTCCAAGCTCATCATCACGAGCCAGGGAACGCTGTTCGACGTGGGCCAGCTCTCCTCGATCTTTACCTATGGCTTCCAGATCCTCATGAGCCTGATGCAGCTGTCGATGATCTTTGTCATGGTGACCATGGCCGACGAATCGGCGCACCGCATTACCGAGGTGCTGGCCGCCGAGCCCACGATCGCCGATCCCGCCGAGCCCGTGCTCGAGGTCGCCGATGGCTCCATCGACTTTGACCACGTGAGCTTTAAGTATTCCGAGCACGCAAAGCGCCAGGCACTCGACGATATCGACCTGCACATTAAGAGCGGCGAGACCATCGGCATCATCGGCGGCACCGGCTCGGCCAAGTCCACGCTTGTAAACCTCATCGCCCGTCTGTACGACACCACCGAGGGCACTGTGCGCGTGGGCGGCATGGACGTGCGCGACTACGACTTGGACGCGCTGCGCCACCAGGTCGCCATGGTGCTGCAGAAAAACGTGCTGTTTAGCGGCACCATTGCCGAGAACCTGCGCTGGGGCGACCCGAACGCCACCGACGAGGAGGTCCGCGAGGCAGCGCATCTGGCCTGCGCCGACGAGTTTGTCAACGGCTTCCCCAAGGGCTATGACACCTGGATCGAACAGGGCGGCTCCAATGTTTCCGGCGGTCAGAAGCAGCGCCTGTGCATCGCGCGTGCCCTGCTGCGTCGTCCCAAGATCTTGATCCTGGACGACTCCACCAGCGCCGTCGACACCAAGACCGACGCCAAGATCCGCGCAGGACTGGCAAGCTATCTGCCCAACACGACCAAGCTCATCATCGCCCAGCGCATCAGCTCCGTGCAGGACGCAGACCGCATCATCGTCATGGAAGGCGGCCGCATCGCGCAGATCGGCAGCCATGACGAGCTACTCAAGACGAGCGAGATCTACCGCGAGACCTTCACCTCGCAAAACAAGATGTCTGCCGAAGGCGAAGGGGCCGTCGAAGCCGGCACCGAGACATCCGTAACGCAAGCTCAGACCCAGGAAGGAGGCGAGGCACATGAGTAAGGCAACGACCGCCGAGCGCGCGCTCAACCGCAAGGGCGGCACCATGTCGCGCCTCATCAAGACGCTCTTTGGCTTCTACCCCGTGCTTTTGCCCCTCGTCGTCGTCGGCGTGGTACTCTGCGCCATCATCAACTCCATCGGTGCGACCTTCCTTCAGAGCGCTCTGCAGATTATTAGCGAATCGTGGCAGTCGGGCGATTGGGAAGCCGCGCAGCCCAAGATCGCACAGCTCGTGACCACCCTCGCCTGCATCTACGGCGTCGGCATCCTGTCCTCGCTGTTCTGGAACCGCGCCATGGCCATCGTCACGCAGGGCTCGCTCGAGAAGCTGCGTGAGAAGATGTTCAACCGCATGCAGGACCTGCCGATCCGCTACTTCGACACGCACCAGCGCGGCGACATCATGAGCCACTACACCAACGACATCGACACGCTGCGCCAGATGATCAGCCAGTCGCTGCCCAACCTGCTCATGACGGTCATCGTCATTGCCACGGTGTTCTTTATCATGCTGTACTACAGCGTGTGGATGTGCCTGGTCATTATTGCCGGCGTCGCCTTTATGACCTTTATGACCAAGCTGCTCGGCTCCAACTCCGCGCGTTTCTTCATTGCGCAGCAGACCGAGCTCGGCGTGGTCGAGGGCCATATCGAGGAAGTCATGAACGGCCAGAAGGTCGTCAAGGCATTCTGCCACGAGTCTGCCGCCGAGGCCGATTTTGACGAGCGCAACGAAAAGCTCTTCGAGGTCTCGCAGAAGGCCAACATGTACGCCAACATCCTCATGCCCATCCTTATGAACCTGGGCAATCTGCTCTACGTGCTGGTGGCCCTTGCCGGCGGCATTTTCCTGGCGCTGGGCGTGCCCAACCTGAGCATCTCGGGCATGGCGCTGTCCATCGCCGTCGTGGTGCCCTTCCTCAACATGACCAAGCAGTTCTGCGGACAGATCGGTCAGATCTCGCAGCAGATCAACGCCGTGGTCATGGGCCTCGCCGGCGCCGACCGCATCTTTGAGCTTATCGACGAGAAGCCCGAGACCGACGAAGGCTATGTGACGCTCGTCAACGCGCAGGTCAACCCCGATACCTGGCAGCTCGAGGAGGCCGACCACCACACCGGCATGTGGGCGTGGAAACATCCGCACCGCGCAACCGGCGAGATCGAGTACGTACCGCTGCGCGGCGACCTGGTCATGGACAACGTCGACTTTGGCTACACGCCCGACCACGAGGTGCTGCACGGCGTGTCCGTGTTTGCCAAGCCGGGCCAGAAGGTCGCGTTTGTCGGCGCCACCGGTGCCGGCAAGACGACCATCACCAACCTCATCAACCGCTTCTATGACATTGCCGACGGCAAGATCCGCTACGACGGCATCAACGTCAACAAGATCCGCAAGGCCGATCTGCGCCGCTCGCTGGGCGTCGTGCTGCAGGACGTGAACCTGTTCACCGGCACCGTGATGGATAACATCCGCTACGGCAACCTGGACGCCACCGACGAGGAGTGCATCGCGGCGGCCAAGCTCGCGGGCGCGGACGACTTTATCACCCGCCTGCCCGACGGCTACGACACCATGCTCACCGGCAACGGCGCCCAGCTGTCGCAAGGCCAGCGCCAGCTGATTTCGATTGCACGCGCTGCCGTCGCCGATCCGCCGGCGATGATCCTGGACGAGGCCACGAGCTCCATCGACACCCGCACCGAGGCTATCGTGCAAGCCGGCATGGACAAGCTCATGGACGGCCGCACGACGTTTGTCATCGCGCACCGTCTGTCCACCGTGCGCAACTCCGACGCGATCATCTGTCTTGATCACGGCCGCATCATCGAGCGCGGCAACCACGACGAGTTGATCGCCAAGCGCGGGTATTACTACCAGCTCTACACCGGAGCGTTTGAGCTGGAGTAGGACCGGTTACTGACGGAGGGCGCCCCGGGGGCGCCCTCCTGCGCGCGATCAGCCGTCATTTAAAACGGAATAAAAGTTTGCGAGGCCCTGGCCGTTTGGCCAGGGCCTCGTTTTGTAAGGATGAACTAGTTGAGGAGTTGGGCCATGGCGTTGACGAATTTTTGGACTTGGAGGGTGGGCTCGAGCGGGTAGTGCAGAAAGACTGGCACCTCGCGACCGCATAGGAACGGCACGCCCACAAAGGCAGGGTGCACGCCCGACCACGCTCCGCAGGTGAGCACCGCGTCGCCCTTTTCCTCTGCATCGTTAAAGAGCGCAAAGTCAAAGCTATCCACATCGATCACGTCCACACCGCCGTCGGCCAAAAGGTCGATACGTAGACTGTCCATGGCGTCGTTGCCGTGACGGAGCACGCGCAGGCGCATGCCCTCCAGGTCGGCAACCGTGATGCGCGTCTTGCGCGCCAGCGGGCTCGCGCGCGGCACGTCGATATAAAACGGCACGTTGACAATGCGGAGCTTTTGGCAGGCATCGCCCCAGCGTGGGGTCGAAAAACTCGACTGCACCACATCTACTTCGCGACCAAGGCTGCGCATGACGGATTCGCGCTCGTCATAGAGGTCGCTCACCGGCACGATCTCAAAGCGCAACGACGGTTCCAGATCGTGGATGCCCGACCACATCGACAGCGTTTGACGCCCCGGGCACATCATCGACACGCCCAGGCGCACGGCACCGCCATCGCCCGCCGCGCGTCGGGCACGGCGCAGCGCGTCCTCGGATTGCCGCATGATTGAGCGTGCGTCGTCCACCAGCAGAGCACCCGCCGGCGTCACCTTGACGCCTGAGTGCGAACGTTCGAACAGTGTGATGCCGAACTCGGCCTCGAAGCCCGACACCTGCTTGACGAGCGCCGGAGTCGACACGCGCAATTTTGCCGCCGCACGCGAGAAGCTTCCCAGCTCCGCGGCGGCCGATATGGCCTCAAGTCGTCGATCGTACACTCAATCTCCTGTTTTCACGTCCGTGGCCACATGGTGCCACAGAGGGGTTGTTTTCGCAGGTCACGCGCTCAATTGAGCATAGACTGCATCGCACAGTGTAAACCTACGGTTAACGCCATTCTAACAATTATGCAATTCACCTGCGTAAATGCAAAGCATACGATAACCTGCGAAAACCACGTGGGTCGATTAATGGGAACGACCCACAGGGAGGCACAAGAAGGGAAGTTCCTATGAGCAACTGGCTTAAGCTCGAGGGCGATGTCTGCGCCGTGACCGGCGCACTCGGCGGTATGGGCGCCGAGATCTGCCGCGAGTTCGCCCGCAACGGCGCCAACGTCGTCCTGCTCGACCTGGACGAGGAGAAGGTCAAGGCCGCTGCCGCCGACCTCGCTGCCGAATTCGGCATCCACGCCGAGGGCTACAAGATGAACGCCACCGACGAGGCCGAGGTTCAGGCTGCCGTCGACGCAACCATCGCCAACTTCGGCCGCGTCGACGTCCTCGTCAACACCGCCGGTATCCTGCGCTTCGCCGCCATGGAGGACCTGCCGCTGAGCGACTGGGAGCAGGTGCTCAACGTCAACCTCACCGGTTACTTCATCACCTCGCAGCGCTTTGGTCGCGATATGATCAAGGCCGGCCAGGGTCGCCTGGTGCACATCTCGACCGTCGCCAGCCACTCCCCCGAGACGTTCTCGGGCGTGTACAGCTCCACCAAGGCCGGCGTCAACATGATGTCCAAGATGCTCGCCGCCGAGTGGGGCCCCTACGGCGTCCGCTCCAACTGCGTCGAGCCCTGCTTCGTCAAGACCCCCATGTCGGCCAACTTCTACGCCGACCCCGAGGTCGAAAAGAGCCGCAGCCGTCTGATCGCCACGCGCCGCATCGGCGAGGTCAGCGATATCGCCAACGCCGTCATGTTCCTGGCGTCCACGCGCTCGGACTTTACCACCGGCGACGCTATCAAGGTCGACGGCGGTTTCTCCAACATGATGGGCGACCTCACCGCCAAGCCCGGCGGCCGTCGCGCCTATGCCGACAACTACCTTAAGAACAAGGGTGTCGAGCTCTGGTCCGATGAGTCCGGCGTCGCCAAGCCGACTGACCAGTAAACCAACCTGACAGGGAGGCCCGCGGACACGCCCGCTCCTCCCCCGTATCGATTAGAAAGAGTCCAATGGCTTCCACCAACTCCAACAAGGGTCGCGCCGTCGTGCTTTCCGCCGCATGCGTCACCATGTTCTTCATCAGCTCCATCGCGCTGTACTCCGTCGTGAGCAAGAACCTGCTCGCCGTCTACCCCGAGTGGTCCAGCGCCCTTACCTGGGCTTTCCCGGTCTTTCAGACCATCATGGCCGTGACGGGCATCTTCGCCGGCCGCATCTCCGATAAGATCGGCCCGCGCAACGTCGTGATCGCCGCCGCCGTGTGCTACGGCGTGGGCTGGTTCATGTCCGGCACCGTCACCGAGCCGTGGCAGTTCTACCTGTGGTTCTCGCTCGTCGCCGCCATCGGCAACGGCCTGGGCTACAACCCGGCACTCACCACCGGTCAAAAGTGGTTCATCGACAAAAAGGGCCTTGCCTCCGGCATCACCCTGGCCGCTTCGACCGCCGGCCCCGCCGTGCTGTCCCCGGTGCTCGCCTCGCTGCTCATCCCAAGCCTGGGAATCTTTGGCGCCCTTAAGGCGCTCGGCGTCATCTTCTTTGTGATGATCGCCGCCTCCGCCCTGTTCCTGAAGGCCCCCGAGGCCGGTTGGCTGCCCGAGGGCTTCGAGGCCCCCAAGGGCGGCGCGCACGCCGGCACCTTCGGCGACCTCACCCCGGGCGAGATGGTCAAGACCCCGCGCTTCTGGGTTCTCATCATCACCTTCGCCTTTGCTGCCACCGCCGGCACGCTGCTCGTCGGCAAGGTCGCCTCCATCGCCGCCGTCCAGCTCTTCGCCGACCCCACGAGCGCCGCGGCCGTCGCCCTCGGCGGTGTGGTGGTCTCCGTCAACACCTGCGCCAACCTGGTTGGCCGTCTGTCCTTTGGCCAGATCATCGACAAGCTCGGCGCCTATAAGTCGCTGCTCATCAGCCTTGTCGTCACCATCGTCGCGCTCGTCATCATGTCGATGAGCTTTTCGCAGGCCATGTTCTTTGTGGCGCTCGCCCTGCTCGGCTTTAGCTTTGGCGCCCTGCTCGTCATCTACCCGCCGCTCACCGGCGGCGCCTTCGGTACCAGCAACATCGGCGTCAACTACGGCATCATGTTTTTGGGCTATGCCGCTTCCACCTGGATCAGCCAGCCCATCACTGCCGTGCTGTATCACGCCGAGGCCGGCAGCGCCGCCTACCAGCAGTCCTTCTACGGCGCCATTGTGATCGCCGCCATCGCCGTCGTGCTCACCGTCTACATGATGGTCTCCGACAGCAAGAAGAAGTCCGCCTAGTTTTACCGATGCGACAAAGGGACAGCCCCTTTGTCGCATCCCACCGGTCACCAGTATTAAGGAGTCGAAATGTCTGAGCTCAACCCCGTCCGCATTGCCGTTATCGGCGCCGGCGCCATGGGCCGCAACCACATCCGCTTTGTCACCGAGGAGCCCGAGGCCGAGCTCGTCGCCATCGCCGACGCCTTTGAGGGCGCCCGCGCCACGGCCGAGGCCGCCGGCGTGCCGTTTTACACCGATCCCGCCCAGATGATGGACGAGGTCAAGCCCGAGGCCGTCATCATCGCCACCCCCAACGACCTGCACCTGGGCGTTGCCCGCGAGGCCGTAAAGCGCAACATCGTGCCGCTGGTCGAAAAGCCGATCTCCAACGATCTCGAGGATGCCCAGGCCTTCGCCGCCGAGGCCGAGACCGCCGGCGTGCCCGTGCTCGTGGGTCAGCACCGTCGCCACAACCCCTTCGTCAACAAGGCCAAGGAAATCATCGAGTCCGGCGAGCTGGGCAAGCTCACCGTGTCGAGCTTCCACTACATGATCTATAAGAATGACGAGTATTTCGATGTCGAGTGGCGCCGCAAGAAGGGTGCCGGCCCGATCCTGGTCAACCTGGTGCACGACGTCGACCTGCTCCGCTACCTGCTGGGCGAGCCCGTTGCCGTCCAGGGTATGCAGTCCAGCGCCGCCCGCGGTTTTGAGACCGAGGACTCCGCCGTGGTCAACGTCCGTTTTGCCGACGGCGCGCTCGCGAGCATGACCATCTCTGACGCCACCGCCAGCCCCTGGAACTGGGAGGCGACCGCTCGCGAGGATCCGCAGTACCGCCCCTTCGACGCCGACGCCTACTTTATCGGCGGCACCAAGGGCGCCCTTTCGCTGCCCCGCCTGCACCAGTTCTCCTACGACGGCGCCTCTAACTGGCACAAGCCGCTGCAGATGGAGATTCCGGCCGTGGACCCGGCACTGCCGCACAAGATGCAGCTCAAGCACTTTGTGAAGGTTGTCCGCCGCGAGGTCAAGCCCGTCGTGACCCCCGCCGATAACGTCAAGACGCTCACGCTTCTCAACGCCATCAAGGAGGCCGCCGAGACCGGCCAGCTCGTCGAGCTGTAATGCCTTAAGAGCGACCGCGGCAGAAGCCCCATGCCGAACCCTTCGGTCCGCCACCAATAAGCCCCTCTTCTTTGCCCCGCGAGCAGCCTCCTGCCCGTGGGGCATTTTGCTACCTTGCCGACGATTTTTCTGGGGCAGGGGCCATTTTGCGCCTCAGCTTGGTTCGTGCGCCACGAAATGGGCCTATCTACTACGTTTAGCCGACCACCCTCAACCATGCCGAATTTCGCGAAATAAAAACCGACGCTCCTATAAGTTGTCAAGAGGCAGTTTGCGGGAGCGTTCTCTCCA
>UQXC01000045.1 GCA_900544995.1 uncultured Collinsella sp.
CCCTCCCGTCTCCTGCGCCCCTCCCGGAACTGTCCACATCAGTGTAGCCAATCCACACCAGGCCGAGCTCTGGGTCGAGCGCTACCTCGACTGGTGCGGGTTCTGGGCCGACTTCCTGGAGGACAGGACCGTGGTGGACGGCAGGAGGATCTACACCCACGAGAGGCTGAGGCGGGCGCGCTCGTCGCTGGTGTCGGCGGGGACGCTGTTCACCTACCTCGACCCCGCCCTGGCCAAGGCCGGCCCGCTGCCGTCGACCAACAACATGATCGAGGGAGGGGTGAACTCGCAGCTGAGGGCCGTCCTGCGCAACCACCGGGGGCTGACGTCGGTCAAGCGCGTGAAGGCGGTATTCTGGTGGTGCCACGCGCACTCGGGGGACGCGAGGACGGCGCGCGAGAAGCTCGCCACGATGCCGACCGACGCGGACATCGACTTCCTGTTCAGCGTCTACTCCGCCTCGCCGTCGCGTGATGACGGAGGGCCGGAGTGGGGCGACAGGGCAGTGTGGGAGGACCTCCACCACAGGGACCCGTACCCGTTCTGGCTGGATTAATGGATGGAAACGGATGTTCTATCGGGACACACATTTTGTCCTATAAGCCCCGCACGCAAAGAAGGCCACTTAATGTGGCCTTTGTCTTGCGCAGGACTGTAGAGCAGGAAACCTTATATTCCGCCGCCGGGCGGGCGAAACATTTAGAAGATGGGCCTAGCGCTTATTCCTTTGAGACAAAAGCAGCGCGGCCATAAAAGCGATGATTGCAAGCGCCAGCAGCATCAAAAGCAATGCGAGCGAATTGTCGCCCGTCGCAGCCAGGCCAAACAGGCCGGGCTTTTTGGAGCCAGCAGGCTGCGCAGGAATTGTTTCGCCATCGTCCTCGGCGGTGATCTCCCAGCGAATGGTCTTGTTTGCGTCGGCAAGCTCGTTGCCCACCGACGTCGGGACACTCAGCTGCAGATTGAGCACCGTGCTGCCATCGCTCGTGAACGTGGCGACCTGCGTGGGATAGGCGAACACGCTGCCCGGCGTTCCCGTCTGGAGCCAACCGTCAGACGCATCGCCAGCCGACGCCGTTAAGGTAATGGGCGACAGCAGGTGTGCCGTCTCGTGATCGACAACGGCCCGCACAAACACGCGTACCTGGGACTTTACGCCCGTGGCACGAACCTCAATCTGCTGCTCGCGCGCATCGCCGGGCATTAGATCTTTAAAGGCGGGAAACAGATCGGGCTCCCCCGAGGAGCCCGTCGCCCCCGTTACCGTCAGCTGGCGCGCATTTCCGTCATAGGCAATCGCGGGACTATCGGCAAACGCGCGGGCGGGAACGGCGAGCGCGACCACGCAGAAAATGGCCGCGACCATGCAACGCAAGGAGCGCGCAACGCCTTTGCGAATCGGGAACGCCATACTTACGCACCTCCGTGCGGCGGCACCAGCACGCCATCTTTGACCGTACAGTTCCATGCCTCGGTGACCGCATCGTCGGGCGTGGACTGAATCGCCTGGGTCGAAATGTCGACGACTAGGTTTTTACCATCTGCCTTCTTCTCGGACACGCTCTTGATGAGCACGCCCGTCTTGTCGAGCGGCTTAACAGAAGACGTCCAGTAGTAGAACCCGTCGCTCGCAAGAACCCAAGACGAAGGGCTGTTAGTGGCGGAGGCATCGCCTTTATCGCCCCACTCAATGGTGTAGTCGGTGCCGGCAACCGGCTCATCCCACAGGCGCGCGCCATCCTTATCCTGCCAGTAGATATCCACCGCGACACGCAGGTATGCCGGAGCCGAGCCCGTGTTTTTTACCGAGACATCCCTTTTCACGTTGTCCTTGAGCGTCTCGTCCACCGAAGGCGCCACCGAGCCAAAGCCAAACTCGTTGACCAGCACGCCCGTAACCGAAAGCCACGCAAAGGTGCCGGCAGCGCCGGCCAAAAGGAGGACGCCGACAAGGAGGGCGACGATCCGCTTGCGCTTAGTCATCCTTATCCTCCCCACTCAGCGTGCCGTTTTCCCAAACATTCTTGGCACGCGAGCCGCCATCGACCCACTTGTCCTTCGCGCGCGTGTTGACGCACGTCACCACGGTGTCGCCCGCGCTCGAGGCGGACGAGATGGTCAGCTCGGCAGATTTACCGGGCGCCTTGCCCGGCGTGCTCAGCTCGCCCTCGTAGCGCCATGCCCAAGCCGTGTCTTCCTCGACGGTATAGATGCCCGTCGGCGCGGCAAATTGCACGCTGCCGACATACCAGGTCTCACCGTTTTCCTGCTGCCGCTTATCGACCTTCACCTCGGCCACGCGCGTCTCGGGAGAGGCTCCCTCCGCCGTCTTCGTCACCTTAAAGCGGAACGTCTGTCCCATGGCGCTGGCATCGGTGGTCTTTTTGACGATTGTCAGCGCATGGGTCTTGGCGAAGTCGAACACGGCATTGCCGTCGCCTTGCTTGCCTTCGCCCGTCTTCTTGGACTCCAGGCGGTTGGCCAAGTCGAACGAACCGTTACCCGAGCCCAAGCTGTAGAGCGAGACTAACTTGCCGTTTACGGGCTTTTCCTCCGCGGTAACGCCCTCTGCACCAGGGCCGTAGCTCGCCTGCGTCACTGTAACGGTCAGCTGCGTTCCCATAAACGGCTCAGCAAAGCAGACCTTAAAGGGTGCTTTGTCGGCGCTATTGTCGACTGTGTTGGCGGCGTTGGGATCGAGCAGCCATTTAAGCTGCGCGGTGGTCATGGTTACGTGGTTCTCGGGGTCGGATGTATCCTTGGCGACCACGCGATACGTCACGGGATACAGGTCCATGTCGCCCTTAACCGGCTCGCCCTTAAACTCATCCCAAGACTTCGCAGCACCATTGGCAGGCACATATCGCCATTCCAGGAAGAGTTCGCGCACGCCACCGCTAGTAGCCGCCCGCTCATCGAGCAGCGCGACGATCTTGGAGTGGGCGTCCGGGTCGTATGCCACGGACTTTTTCTCCATCTCGGGATTGCCGTTGTCGTCATAGACCGGGTTGCCGCTCTCATCCACCTTGGGAACATCGACGTTATGAACAAAGCCGGCACCCGTCGCGCGCTCGCCGTCCGAGTCGACCGTCGCCGTAAAGACGACCGACCCGTCGACACCGTGATAGCGAACCTTATACGGCGCGATCTTGTACACCGCGGTGTAGGTCACGCTCTCAAAGGGCTCGCTGCCCTCGAGGGGATACTTCTCGTCATCGGTCAACAGGGTGTATTTGCCATCGGGTTCGTAGTCGCGCGACCAGCCGACAAAGTCGTACTTGGTGCCGTCAATGCCCACAACCTCCTTGACAGCCTTGACCTCAAGAGAAATCTGGTCGCCGGAATCAGTTCGGCCGAGACCGCGGACAAGAGCAGGATTCGCGAGATTTGAGTCGATGCTCGATTGAACGGTAACCAGACTGGGACGGTAGACCGGGTACAGCTCCATGGGGGCCTTGACCACGGTAGAAGCACTCACCATACGGATGCCCTCCGACCAAGCGACATAGCCCTTGCCAGGTGCCGGCTGGGCTTCCGTCCAGCCCACGAAGGCGTTGAACGCACCTGTATCCGCATCGATAGTGCTGACGTCATAAGTAGGTTTCGGGATGCCGCCATCAAGGTTGCCGAGCATATCGCCTTGCTGAGCAACTTTGCCGTCCACTTTCGAGGCATTGAGATGATACACGACCGCCAACGGCGAATAGTACGCCACAAATGTATAGGCCCCGCCGGGTTCCACCTGATAGGAATACGAGTTATCGCCGTTAGGTTCGAGCTTTTTAACTTCGCCATTCGGAAGCTCGATCTCAACCTTCTGCAACTTATACAGCTCACCGCCTGCTTTATAAACCGGCGTCGTGACGTCAGGGGTCACCGTTGCCGTAGCAGGGTCGGTGTCCGCGTTGATAACGGGAGCGATGTCGTGCTTATCGTACTTAGGCACATTGACCTTGTCCGTGCCATCAAAACCTGCGCGGTGCAGGTTGGTGGTGTACCTAACGTCGTACTTCGCGTACACCGGATAGGCATCCTGCCACTGGGTGACCTTAAAATCTGGTTTCACCAGATACGGTTCGGCCTTATCCGGGTCAGAAGTGGTGAAGGAATCGCCCTCGACATCGTAGATATACTTCCAGACGTCAGAACCCTTCTGGACCTCGGCGGTCGAAATCCAGCCCAGGAACTTATAGCCCGGCACCGCCATCTCGGCATCGGTCGGCGAAGACTCAAGGGTCAAGGGGCTTTCATAAGAACCAGTTGGCTCATCCTGCGGGTCCCCTGTTGCCTCAACCGAAGTGTTCACGTGCGGGTAGTAATACGTGTACGTAGGGTCTGATCCATTCACCTTATTTTGCAGCAGGTTGCTTTCGTAACGACGCGTAGCGGCCTTCAGGATTGTGTTGTCCTTGTTGTAGAAGTTAACGTCTGTAGTAATCATCGCGCGAACGTAATACTTCGTATCGAGATCCAGCATCGTGCTTTCGATGGGATTTTTCACATACGTCCAGCAGCCATTGCCGCGCTCAAGCGTCCAAAAATTCAGGCGATAGCGATCATTCACCAGTTTGACCGTTACGTTCAGCGAAGCCGAAGTCCAGGTATCGCTTAGCGTTGCAGCGCCTGGAAAATCGGTATCGGCATAGAGGTCTTTTAGAGTATCGGCTCCCGTATCGTTTTTAACGTTGTGCGAGTACGCATTAAGGGGACTCACGACAAGGGTTTCCTTCGTGAAGCGCGTGTCACACGTTTCGTCATACCTATCCTTTATACCGTGGTCAACATGCTCCGGACCCCAGTGGACGACGTTTTCACGCACGAAGGTGCTGCCGACGTTTTCCTCAAAGGGCGTTTGATAGCGATTCCAAACGGAACAAAGCAGCTTGCTGTCCGTAAACCCATGGTTGGTATAAGCCCGGACGTAATAATCCACTCGGTACTCAAAGCGGGCGATGTAGGTATGCGTCACGGTTAGATCGACATCTGCGGGGAGTGTGTAGCTGGGGTCGCGGCTTACGCGCACCTCCACCTCGGACCCATCCGCATTTTGCTTGTTTTCATACCAGCCCAGGAAGCGATAGCCCTTGGGCAGCTCGCCGTCCTCGGATATAGCTTTGCCGGATACGTCGAGCACCTGCACGGTATACGCGCTTGTGCCATCTTCTGCAGTCTCAACCTTAACGTGAGTTTTGCCCACGTCTACGCGCTGGGTTACATCATTGAGCGTATCCTGCTCATTGCCCTCGAACTCCGTCATGATGTGTGACACGTAGTCGCTGTACACGGGATAGAAATCGGTGGGGCCGACCACGGCAATCTCGCTGCCCACGGGATAGAATGCTCCCTTGTTTTTCAGATCAGCCAGCCGATCTGAGGTAATGGCAGCATAGGCGCCATTCATGCTCTTATCGTCGTTCGGCTGCGTGGTCCAGCCGATAAACGTCGCGGTTTTCGACAAGCTGCCGCGATCCGCTGGGGCAGCAGGCGTCAGGCCGACGCCATAGCGGTACCAGTCCGTGGACCGATCGTGTGCCTTGCCGTCTTTCCAATTGATCGTCTTGCCCTCAACGTTATAGAACAGTACCTGCGCCTCATACGAAGCGATAAAGAGGTCGTTGCCCTTGAAGCCCTCACTCGCGTCATGATCCTTGCCGTTGTCGGCAGTGTAGGTCGAAGTCTTGTCGTGGGCCGTGTTCTCTTCGACACATTTGCCGTCCTTAACAGCGGCGTCATCGGTCTTGCCGTCAAACCAGCTGTTGTCTTGGCCAATTCGGTTCACACGCACATCGGGCTCGCGGAACCAGCCCATAAAGCGGTAACCGTCGTTCGCCTCGCTCAGCCCCGCGGGCTTTGCGGAGGTCTCCTGCTTAAACATTACCGACGTATCGCCTTGGGCCAAGCCCTGTGCCGTTCCGGCTAGCACGGCGCTCACCGCAAAGGTGTACGGATCGCTGGTGGACTGGTCTTTGCCCAACATGGTTGCCAGAACAGTTGCCGTGCCCGCACCGGGAAAATCGATCGTCGCCTTAACGCTCTGGCCATGCACGGGGATATTCAGCTTGTAGTCCATCGCCCACTCATTGGTGTGCTGGCCACCCAGGGCATCATCGTTAGCGGTCGAGCGCATGGTACCGGCACAGAAGTCGTAGTCGTGCTCTTCCCATAGCTCACGCGTGATGTAGCGCTCGTCATCCCACGGACCGTAGCTGTCGCCCTTGGTGGTGCCGTCGCCGCCAAACGAAGGTATCTTTTTCTTAGCCGCAGTACCCTGGCTGCTGCCTTTTAGGCTCACGCTCGGCTTAAAGTAGCACTCGGTGACCGTGGCGTCGCCCTTGTTGGCGCGCGCAGCAATACCGCCCAGGTTCACGTCGTTTTGGATAATGGGAATCGCGGCGATGGGGTTGTACTGGCGCGAGCTCAAATCGCCGGCGAAATGGCTGCGAGTGATCTCGTTACCGCTCTTGGACAAGATGCGGCCTGCAAGACCGCCCGTCCAAGCGCGCGTTACGGAGACAACGCCCACGTACGACGCGGCATAGCTATAGCATTTCGCCGTTGAAAAGCAGTCGATGACTTTAGCGCCTTCCGCCATGCAGCCGACGAAGCCCGAAGCGTACACGTTGTTGCCGCCCAGGGCGCCGATGGCCACATCGTACTTATTGGTGACGTCGGTCATGTCCATCGAGGAGCCATCCTCGCTTCGCGTGGGCGTGACGCGGCAGTACTCGATGGTCGAGTTCTTGACGTAGCCGGCAAATGCCGCCATGTACAGGCCCTCGCCACCGATCGCCTGCACACCTGCAGTGGTGTTATGGACGGCTCGACCGCCGCGCACCTCGCAGTTGTACAGATTGCAGCCCTCCAGCTCGCCTGCGATCATGCCGCCTTCGAAGCCGGCGTTCGTGATAACGTTGAGCATGTTGTTGGCGCACGTAACGTGCAGGGTGCTCTCCATGACCATGACGTTTTCGAAGCTGGTGTTGACGGCCTTGCCCACGATGATGCCGCCGCGGAAGTCCGCCCAGATGTTGGCGTCCTCGACAAGGAAGTTCTTGATGGTGGCGCCGTCGGTCTCGGCAAAGAAGCCCGTGTCGCGCTCTGGGTCCAAGACCTTATTCTCGTAGTTCAGGCCCTTCACGGTATGGTTTTGACCGTCAAAGACGCCCTTAAAGGGATGTTCCTTGTTGCCAAAGGAGAGGTGCTTGACCGTATCCTCAACAATGGCTTTCATATCATCATCGTTAAGAACGATATCGTTATCGAGATAGACGCGCCACTGCGACGTGTCGCGTTGACGCGACAGCGCGACGCACGCCAGGAAGTCGTTCCTGTTTGTGATATGGAATTCGGTCTGATCCTCGGCATGCGCTGCCGCCGGCAGCACCATAACGCAGCAAAGGGCAATCGCCGCGACGGCAATCAGCCTGTTGAGCACACCTCGGTTCACGATCTTAATCTTCATGGGCTAGTTCGCCTCCGGCCAGCCCGCGACGTCAAGCACGTCGAGGACAGAATCGTTTGTCTGCTGGTTTTTGGCCTGCACGGCCTGAACGTCGATATCGAGTTTGAATGAGCCGCCGCGCGCGGCATCGTGGTAGTCGCCCACAAATCGCAGCGAGTCCATAAGGCTCTCCGTCATGACGCCGGGATCGAGCACACCCCCGCGTCCGGCAAGGCCGCGATAGTAAAACCACCCATCGCCACCATCGACCCACGGGGAGCCATCGCCCGCGCTCACGTTAAAGGCGACGTTGTCCGAGGCATCCGCGGTCGAGCCGTCAGACGCCACCGACGTCATGCGCAGACGTGCGCGAACATACTCGGGCTGTGCGCCGGCATTCTCCACGCGCACGATGCGGCTAATGTCAGAGCCCGTGGCCTTGGTGTCGGGATAGTCCCCGTGCTCGTTGGCCTCAAACGGAATCTCTTCGCCTTGCTCGTTTAGGGTGTATTCGCAGACTCGTACCTTCACGCTGCCAAACGATAGGACGTTGTTCGCCGGAACCATATCAACGGTAAAAGCCAGCGTGCCGCACAGGCACGCCAGGGCCAACAGCGCCATCGCGGCAAGCGCCAAGGTGCGTTTCTGATTGTCGGAAAGATTGTTGAGCATTACGTTCGCCAATCGTCGATCAAAGGGGGACCGAGATCCCGACCCGAAAATGGGGATGGGGAGCGGGCCGGGATCTCGGTGGGGGGATGGGGTTACTTCAGGCCGTTAGCCCAATCCGTGGCAGCAGTCAAGGCAGACGCAGACGAACCCTCAGCGGTATTGTCTGCTGCGTAAATGAAGCAGTTGACAACCATCGTGGCAGGATTGGCGAAATCCTTTTGCTCGGTGTCCTTGGGCGTAGTCACCTGGCTGAACAGCTCGCCAGTCCACTTATCCTCAGTCTTGCTGGCAATAAGCGGGGTAGCCTCGGTTCCTTCGCCAACATAAACGAAAAGGCCACCGAGATAATGAGTCGGCTCGCCCTCAACGGCGGTCGCATCAACGGCCTTCCAGCCAGAGTTAATGGTGAAGTAAGTCGTCTTGGAATCAGCGGTCCCGGCAGGCGCCGTCTTGTTGTTCACGAAAACGTACACATATGCATCCTCGGATCCCTTGCCGATACCGACATTAGGATTCTTGGGTACAGACACGCCAGGGGCGAGCTTAGAGTCCTTAACCCATTTGGTCTCGGTCAGGTTGCCGTTGACCTTAGTGTTATCATCCGGAAGCGGCTGATTCGGATGGTCGGGATCGGTAGTGGGCTTGTTGATGCCCGCAGTGGTGAAGTTGTTGGTCAGGCTCGACTGCGCCGTCAGCCAGGCGTAGGTGCCCACGCCGGCAGCCAGTACCAGCAGCAGCAAGGCGGCAACTATGCCGTAGCGCTTTTTCCTCTTGTTCTCCATCGTTCTCTTCCTTTCGAGAATCGTTTTCCCCGGCAACGGCCCTTGCCGTTGCCGACACCTCTCCCCTGCCGCTATGGACGCCGCCCCCTCGCATGCGCGCGAGCATGCTTGTCCGCAGGCTCGTCGGAAACCATCCGATCGAGCACTATCGACGCCGCGACCAGCAGCGCCAGAACGGCCACCACAACAAGCAAACCGGGCATCGTCGTGCAATATGCGTTAACGAAGCCCAGGTAAGGGACACAAAAAGAAACGACGCCGATCACGCGTGAAAAAGGCGTCTGCTCGGCGTCGTGCACGATGGTTCCATCTGCATTTTTGTTTGCGATTCCCTGCGTGCTGATCGTCTGCGCCACAGGGTCGACCTCGTACACCTGGTGGGTCACTACGGCGCCGTCCGACCGGTAAAAAGTTGCATTGTCGCCCACGGCGATATTCGTTGGGTCAACCTTGTGAACAAACACCATGGAGCCGACGGGAAGCTCGGGTTCCATAGATCCCGAGAGCACGGCAAAGGGCATGTAACCAAATGCGCGGGGAGCAAAAGAAACAACGGCAAGGGCTATGACAAGCGCAAGCGCCATGCCACTAAGAAGTGAAATAAATCGTCTGAATCCGCGCGTTGCCAACGTGATTATTTCATCCCCATCGAGGCTATATTCGATCCCATCAAGGATTAGCCACTTTTCTAAGACGTTTAATAGATGAGTTCGAAAAAGCCAATCTGAAATCTATTTCTAACAATCACCGTAGCTGCTTCCGCGTTTTTATCAACGTCTTTCCGCCAAATGCTACTATTTTTGCCGTAAGTGGTTATTTGTCCCCACACTTGTCTGCTTTATCCAACAACTGCGGCTAACCCCTACACAACTTTTCAATAGAGGGTCTGATATTTTGTACGGCTCAGATATCGTACCCCCCCCCCACATTAAATATATACTGCATTTAGTATCGTTTATTTTCAACCCCCTTATTCATGCCTCTACGGCTACCCCGCGTAGCTCTTAGCCCATACCTTCTGGAAACCGTGTCCATCCGGAAAGCCCGTCCCACTCTGAATACATCCAGCGAACGCATGCGAGCGTGTTGTCCAGAACGGTCTCGTCATCGGGGTGATGGAAAATGTCACCACAAACGCTTGCCACGGTTGCGCCCACAAGTGGCAAGAAAAAAGCCTCGAGAGTTTCGAGGCTTTCACATTTGTATTGTTTTGCACGAAGGACCGCGAGCAGCGAGCTACTCGCCCAGCACGGCCTTCTTGGCCGCCGCCGCCATATGGTCCAGATCATCCTTGGTGGGATGATCCTTTGCGGCAACCCAGTTATCGAGCAGCAACTTAGCGCGGACATTGTCGGGATCTTGCTCGAGCATGGCCTCGTAGCGCTGCTTGACCGCGGGACCCATCTTGCCCTGGCACATCGCCCAGCCTACAAGCTCGGCATCATTGGCCAAATTGGAGGTCACGCGATCGATAATCTGCCTAAAGTACTCCTCGCTGGCCCCAAAGCCGCAGGTGCCAAACAGGAAGACGCGCTTGCCGTGCAAGGCTGAGAGCAACGTCGCGACCGAAGGCGTGCTCGCGCCCTTGTCGCACCAAAAACCGACAAGCACCGTGTCGGCCGCGCAGGCGCCCTGCGCCTCGAGCGCAACCTGATCTGCATCCGCATCGTCGCTCAACGCCGCGGCATGGACAAACTCAACACCTGCAGCCTGCAGCGTGCGCTTGATCGCACCCGAAACCATCCTGGTATTACCGCTCTTGCTGTTAACCACCAAAGAGCACGTCATAGTCACGTTGCCTCGTATCCCCCAAAACTAAAGCCACTAATGCAATTTATTAGATGAATATCTTAGTACTAACGTGACAGATGTAAACCACCGTCTGTCGATTGATTAATTTGCCCCGCGGGCTTGCTCACTGGGCGAATTGGCTGCGGTAGAGTTCGGCGTAGAAGCCGCCTGCCGCCAACAGCTCGTCGTGCGTGCCGCGCTCGATAATCTGGCCGTCGCGCATTACCAGAATGCAGTCGGCGTTGCGGATCGTCGACAGGCGGTGCGCCACCACAAAGCTTGTGCGGCCGGCCATAAGCTCGTCGAATGCCGCCTGCACCTGCAGCTCGGTGCGCGTATCGATACTCGAAGTCGCCTCGTCCAGCAGCAAGATAGCCGGGTCGGTGAGCATGACGCGCGCAATGCACAGCAGCTGCTTTTGGCCCTGGCTAAACGTGCCGCCGTCCTCGCCAATCACCGTGTCGTAGCCTTTCGGCAGCTGCACGATAAACTTGTGCGCGTGCGCGCGCTTGGCGGCTTCGATAACCTGCTCGCGCGTGGCTCCTGGGCAACCGTAGGCGATGTTTTCCGCCACCGTGCCCTCGAACAGCCAAGTGTCCTGCAGCACCATGCCAAAGGCACGACGCAGGCTCGAGCGCGTGTAATCGCGCGAAGCCTTGCCATCGACCGCGATGCGGCCGGCATCGATATCGTAAAAACGCAGCAGCAGATTGATGAGCGTTGTCTTTCCGCAGCCCGTGGGGCCGACCAGAGCAAAACGCATGCCGGGCTTGGCATCGATGCAGATATCCTGCAACAGCTTTCGGTCGGGCACATAGCTAAAGTCCACGTGTTCAAAGGTCACCTCGCCCTGCGGTGCGGCAAGCTCTACAGCGTCCGACGCGTCGGGCTCCTGCTCGCGCGCATCGAGCAGCGCAAACATGCGGCGCGCCGAGGCGTACGCGGTCTGGATCTGCGTGATGACGTTGGTGACCTCGTTGAACGGCTTGGTGTACTGGTTGGCATAGGACAGGAAAATCTGCACGCCGCCCACCGTAAGCGCCGCGGGCACGCCCGTGATCACGCCCACGCAGCCGATCACGGCAACCACGGCGTAGATGATGTTGTTGATAAAACGTGTACCGGGGTTGGAAAGCGAGCCCATAAACTGCGCGCGCTCACCTGCCGTATAGAGCTCGGCGTTGAGGACGTCGAAGCGCTGCTGAGCGTGCGGGCCGTAGGCGAAGGCGTCCACGAGCTTTTGCTCACCCACATACTCCTCGATATGACCGCCGAGTTGGCCCTGGATGCGCTGTTGAGCAGTGAAGCTCTTATTGGAAAGCTTGGCGATGGCACCGGCCGCAAAGATGGAAAGCGGCGTGACGAGCACCACCACGAGCGTCATGGTCAGGTTAATGGAGAGCATAAACGCGAGCGTGCCAACGATGGTGATAACGCCGGTGAAAAGCTGGGTAAAACCCTGCAGCAGACCGTCGCCCACCTGATCGACGTCGTTGACCACGCGGCTCATAAGGTCGCCGTGGGCATGGCTGTCGATAAAGCTGAGCGGCATGCGGCTGAGCTTATCGCTCGCCTCCACGCGCATGTCGCGCACCGTTTCGTAGGACAAACGGTTGACGCAGTAGCCCTGCAGCCACTGGAAGGCCGCCGCGCCCACCACGACAATCGCGAGCTTGGTAACGAGCGGCAGCAGCGCGTCAAAGTCCACCTGCCCGGCGGCGACGATCAGGTCGATGCCCTCGCCGATGAGGATGGGCGTATAGAGTTGCAGGATCACCGAGATGGCGGCGCTCACAAACGACGCCGTAAACGAAATGCGATGCGGACGGACGTAGCCCAGCAGGCGGCGAGTCACCGCGCCCACGGGATAGCGCTCGGGGTCGCCGGGCTGATGCGGACCGTCACCCAAGTCGTTGAGGCTATCGTTGCCGGACACGTTGGCCGTCATCGTGGCGACCGAACCGGAAGAAGTATACGGATTCATTTAGCAGCCCTCCTTTGCGCAAGTGGATGCCGGGGCAGCCGGGGCGAACGCGGGACTTGGGACGGACGTGGGCGTCGCGCTCCCCTGCTGGCCCTCGAGCTCCTCGCGGCGAAGCTGCGACTGGCAGATTTCGCGGTAGAGCTGGCAGGTCGCGTACAGCTCGTCGTGCGTACCCAGGCCCGCGACCGAGCCGTGGTCGAGCACGCAGATCATGTCGGCATCGCGCACGGTCGAGACGCGCTGACTCACGATCACCGTGGTCAGCGGGAGCCCGCCCGCGGCGGCACCGCATGCGCTGCGCTCGCGGATGGCATGGCGAAGCGCCGCGTCGGTCTTAAAGTCGAGCGCCGAGGCGGAATCATCCATGATCAGGATCTGCGGCGAGCCCACCAGGGCACGCGCAATGGTCAGGCGCTGACGTTGGCCACCGCTAAAGTTCTTGCCGCCCGCCTCGACCGGGGCGTCGAGTCCATACGGCTTGTTGCGCACGAACTCGCCGGCCTGCGCCATTTCGAGCGCCGCCCACAGTTCCTCATCGGTTGCCGACTCGTCGCGCCAGGTTAGGTTGCTGCGGATCGTGCCACTCACGAGCGACGCGCGCTGCGGTACGGTCGCGACCACATGGCGCAGCTGATCGAGCGGCCAGGCGCGCACGTCGGCACCCATTACGCTCACGCGGCCGGTGCTCGCATCGTACAGGCGCGGGATGAGCGAGACGAGCGTCGACTTACCGCTGCCCGTGCCGCCGATAATGCCGAGGGTTTTGCCCACCGGCAGCTCCAAGGTCACGTCATTGACGGCGTTGGCAGCGCCGGCGCCAAAAGAAAAGCTCGCATGGCTCAAGCTCAGCGCCGGGACCGGAACAGCGCCACCCGCCAGTTCGCCCGGCTCGGGCAGCGCAACCGGCTGGTTGCCCTCGTCGGTAATGCTCGGCACGCAATTGAGCACCTCGTTGAGACGCGACGCACTGGCGCTCGCCTTGGTAAAGACCACGACCAGGTTGGCGACATACACGATGGAGGTCAGGGTCTGCGTCATGTAGTTGACGAACGCCATGACCTGGCCCTGCGTGAGCTCACCCACATTGACCTGGATGCCGCCCACCCACAGGATGGCGCACACACCCAGGTTCATCACCAAAAACGTTACGGGGTTAAGGACCGACGAGAGCTTGCCCACCGCGATGGCGGTATGGGCCTGGTCGTCGGCGGCTTGGGCAAAGCGCTCGCGCTCGTGGTCTTCGCGCACAAACGCCCGGACCACGCGAGCACCCGAAAGTCCTTCGCGGCAAATAAGCGCGATGCGGTCGAGCTTTGCCTGCAGCTGCTTGTAGTACGGGATGCAGCGCGCCATGACAAACCAAAACACCAGGCCAATGGCGGGCGTGCAAATCAAAAAGATGATGCCGAGCTTAAGGTCGATGGCAAGGGCCGCGACCATGGAGCCCACCGCCAGGAAAGGCCAACGGATGAGCATGCGCACACCGAGCGCCACAGCGAGCTGCACCTGGTTGACGTCGTTGGTAATGCGCGTGATGAGCGACGGCGTGCCAAAGCGGTCGAGTTCGACATAGCTCAGTTTGTTGATGTGCTGGTAGAGCGCGCCGCGAATGTCGGTACCCATACCCTGCGAGGTCAGCGCCGCCATCTTTTGGCAGACAAGCGTAAACGAGATGCCGATCACAGCCATGGCGCCAAGCAACATACCGTAGTGGATAACGGCGTTCACGTCGTGTGCGCCAATACCCTTATCGATCATCTGGGCAATCACCAGCGGCGTCAGCAGGTCAAAGATCACTTCGATCAGCTTACACGCAGGACCAATCACCATATACCGGCGAAACTTACCACCAAAACGCCTGAGCAGCTCAATCATGTATAGGCGCTCCCTATCATCATCCACATTCAATTCGAACCATGATAGTACCGCCACCCCAAAAGAAGCGTAAACAACTCGTCATTTCTAACGGGATTCAGTTTTCAGAGGGGTATACGCGCACGCCCGATCAATGGCGGGCAAACCGCCTGATATACTTACATTAGTGCTACCAAGTTAGTCGCCGACCCTTGAAATGAGGTGCCGAGATGAACGACATTCTCGCAAGAAGAGCAAGAAGAGCAAGACGAGCAACTGCGGGCATCGCCCTTTCCGCGGCACTTGTCGCGGGAATCGCCCCCGTAGCGGCGATCGCGGCAGAAACCAGCTCCCCCACCGGTGCAGTTGCCTTGCAGACGGAAGATGCGGCCGCCGCAAAAGAAAAAGCGTATGCAGCCATGCAGGAAGCGCTCAAAAACCTCGAAGCCGCGAAAGACGCCGCAAGTCCCGAGAAACTTGCGGAAATCGATGATGACATTGCCAGTTTTCAAGAGCTCCACGACATGATGTTGGCGGAAGCCGCTAAATATAGGGAACCCCTTCCCACCATGCAAGCGAACGTCGATGCAGCCCAAGCCAAATACGACGAGGCCCGCAACCGGACAAGCGGCCTTCAGGCAGAATTAGATAAGGTACTCAAGGAGCTCGGCGACGAGGCGCCCAGCACAGCTATTAAGGAGCATATTAAGCAGTTGCGCAGTGAGATCATGGCGGCAAAAAGGCGAGAAGAATCTTGTGAAGATGATCTTCACCGCTACCAACGCCGGCTCGAAAGCCAGGAAAAACAGGTTCAGTATTTCGAAAGTGAGGCAGAGGAAGCTAAAGCCCACATCGACGAGGACATAGCCAAGCGAAATGCGCTCCTCGGCGATTTGGAAAAGGCGCAAGCGGCCTATGACGACGCCTGCAAAGCATACGAAGAGGCAAAGGCCGCGGCAGACAAGGCCACCTCGCCCGAGATAACGAAACCCGCCGAGACGACAAAACCCTCCAGCTCAGCGCAGCCGGCCGAGACGGCGCAGCCCGCCAGCTCGCCCACGACCGGCAAAGACGCTCCATCGAGCTCCACCAAGCAAGCAAATACGACCACCGGCAAGCTCGCAAACACAGGCGACACAGCGCCGAGCGCAATCGCACTCGCAGGAATCGCCGCCATGGGACTCGGAATAACCGCCACAGCCACACGCCGCATCAAGAACTCAAAATAGCTGCCAGAGCATATCGCCTTCGCCAATCCACAAACCCAGAGACAAAAGAGGCCCGTTTCCCCAGGGAAACGGGTCTCTTTAACTGCAAAAATTCAAGCAACAGCACCGCCGCCTCTTGAAGCACATCGCCACCGCGCTCCAAACAACGCCAACGAGCAGCAAAAGACACGGGATTAAATTATTCAGATAAATGTGACCCTTCAGGTGGTTTTGGTCGGCTACCCGCGAGTGCCGGCAGGGCGCTTGGTAGTCGAGCGATCCCGCAGGCAAAGCCGAGGACCAGCGAGACACCAAGCGCCCTGCCGGCACTCGCGGGTAGCCGCGGCACCAAAAAGCGCCTGCGCACTCGATGGATTCGGATGCCCGACAGAGGCTCCTTATGGCTGCTTCCTTCCGGACCTGACCAGATTCGGAACATGTCGTCATCCGAACCCATCGAACGCGCTAGGCGCTCGGTATATCTTACCTGCTCCCGCCCATCAGAGCAAGGTAGCTAATTTGGGACGGGGCTTTTTTGACTACTTCCTTGATTATCAACTTCATCCGAACACCTCCCACATTCATCCGCACATGTGCGGATGAATGTGGGAA
>UQXC01000046.1 GCA_900544995.1 uncultured Collinsella sp.
GACATCCTCTCCGCCGGCATCTTCGCCGGCGAGCGCCGTTTTCTGATGCAAGGGTAGCTAATTTGCACCAAAACAAGGAGTGTCCCAAACTGCCGGCAGAAAAGGAACGTCCCCAGGTGCCGACCTAAACTCTCACATTATTCGATGGAAAAACGTGGTTGTCTCCCACATTATTCGATGGAAAAACGTGGTTCACTCCCACATTTTTCGATGGAAAGACCAAAACAGTCTTATACTAACCATGATCGTTAGGAGGCAATATGCAGCGACGGCTAATGGACGAACTCATCGCTTGGAAATCTAGGGCAAACCGCAAGCCCCTCCTGCTTAAGGGGGCCCGCCAGACGGGAAAAACCTGGCTTCTCAACGAATTCGCAGGCCAGCAGTATCAAAACGTCATCCGTTTTGACTTTATGCTCGAACCAGGCGCACGTTCGCTGTTCGACGGAAGCCTTGACCCCAAACGCATCATCTCCCAGATAGAGCTCCTGCGCGGCCAGACCATAACGCCGACAGACACACTCATCATCTTCGACGAAATCCAAGAGGCACCGCGTGGCATCACCTCGCTCAAATACTTCAACGAGCTGGCGCCGGAATACCATATCGTGGCAGCCGGCTCCTATATGGGGCTCGCGCTCCGACGCGAAAACGAGTCGTTCCCCGTCGGCAAGATCGACCAGCTCACCATGCGCCCCATGGGGTTTGTCGAGTTCGTTCGTGCCGTCGATGGCGATCCGCTCGCAGATGCCATTCTTGCCGCAGACATGGACCTGCTGGCAAACGTTTCCGAAAAGCTCGAGCGCCTGCTCAAGGAATACCTCGTTGTCGGTGGCATGCCAGAAGTTGTCTCCGCTTTCGCCGCCTCCCACGATTTCATCGAGGCCCGCAGGCTTCAGCAGCAAATCATCGAAGCTTACGAATCCGATTTTGGCAAGCATGCGCCAGCCCGCATCGTCGAGCGCATGAGGCTGGTTTGGAAATCCCTTCCCGGCCAGCTCGCAAAGGAAAACAAGAAGTTCGTCTACGGCGCGCTTCGTCCCGGGGCGCGCGCACGCGATTTTGAGGAAAGCCTCCAGTGGCTCATGGACTATGGAATCGTTCATAAGGTACCACGTGTTTCCGCCCTAAGAGCACCGCTCACAAGCTACGAGGATCTCTCGGGCTTCAAGCTGTTCTGCATCGACACCGGCATCCTCGGAGCACTCTCCGGCCTCTCGCCGGCCATTGTTCTGAACGGGCCCGCTGTTTTTACGGAGTTCAAAGGCTCGCTGACCGAGCAATACGTCGCACAGGAGCTTTTGCTCCAAGGCAAAACTCCCACGTATTGGTCATCCTCCTCCGGCAATGCAGAGACTGACTTTGCCATCGACCATGCGGGGACCGTGCTTCCGCTCGAGGTCAAGGCGGCAGAGAATCTCAAAGCAAAGAGTCTGAGGATTGCCTGCGAAAAGTTCAAGCTCGAGCGCTGCGTGAGAACATCGTTAGCGGCATATAGAGACGAGGGCACGCTCGTCAACATTCCGCTCTGGGAGATTGGGCAAATCGACAAGCTGGCATAGGGCTGTGGGGGGTACCCCGCAAGGAGTGTCCCAAACTGCCGGCAGAAAAGGAATGTCCCTATCTGCCGCATCCAATGGACTGCGATGCCATCGACAGGTTTTTAACAAAAAACGGGCCCGGTTTCCCAGGCCCGCCCATGACGGTATGCGCTTAACGTTGTCTTAGAGCTCGGTCACCTCAACGCTGTTGTAGATCTCGTCCCAGCGGTCCATGACCAGGTGGCCGGTCTTGGGATCCATGGCGTTGAGCTTGCCGCAGGTATTGGCGGTCTTGAGCACCGTGACGTCGTCGGCACCAGCCGCAATGGCATGCGCAAAGCCGGCGATGGTCGAGTCACCGGAACCCGTTGCATTCACAGCCGCAATCGCGGGCGTCTTGGCGCGGAACGCGCGGCCCTCATGGAAGCCCACCGAACCGGCAGCGCCCATCGATACGACAACCCAGGGGATACCGGCAAAGCGGCTATCGGCGGCAAGCGCCTCGCGCAGGGCATCGACATCATCGGTCGTAAAGGACGTACCCAGCAGGCCGTTAATCTCGGTCAGGTTGGGCTTTACGAGCTCAGGCTTAGCGTCGGACTCCAGCGCGGCCTCCAGCGATGCACCCGAGGTGTCGAGCAGCACCTTGGCGCCCGCCTCCTCGGCGATCTTAACGAGCTCGGCATAGTAGCCGGCATCGACGCCGCGCGGCAGCGAGCCCGAAAGCGTCACAACGTCCGCCTTCGCTGCAAGCTCGGCAAACTTGGCCGTAAAGGCCTCGAGCTCGGCCGGGGCGATCTGCGGGCCGCTCTCCAGCAGCTCGGTCTGATTACCCTCGTGCAGGATATTCAGGCAAATGCGCGTCTCACCGGCGATGGGCACAAAGTCATTCTTGACGCCATCGGCATCCATAAGCTCGGCCATATAGGCACCCATGTGGCCGCCGAGCAGACCGGTCGCGAGCACATCGTCACCCAGCTGCAGCAGCACGCGACTCACGTTGAGGCCCTTGCCGCCAGCGGTCTTTTCGGGCGTCACACGGTTAACATCGTCGATGATCAGCTTGTCGAGCTGATAGCGCGTATCAATCGACGGGTTCATGGTAACGGTCAGAATCATATTGAACTCCTGTTTAGAAAACCGGCCCGCGCCCCTCACAGAAACGCGAGCCGTCAACGGACTAGTTAATTACGCCGGAACCCCACTAGTCGTGGTATTCGCCGCGGTCCCACTTCTCCAGGAACTCGTCAAAGAAGTGCGGGTCAGCCTGAGCCTCGACGTCGGCCTTATTGCAGGCATCGATCTTGGCGATCAGGGCATCGTGCTCGGGAGTCTTGTCGTAGGGCTCCTCCAGGAAGGCAAGCATGATGTCGGCCATCAGGAACTCGCCGGTGATCTTGCCGCCAAAGCCCACGATGTTGGCGTTGAGCTCGCGACGGGCATACAGGGCAGAGGTCATGTCGCGAACCAGGGCGCAGCGGGCGCCGGGAACCTTGTTGACGGCGTTGGTGATGCCGATGCCGGTGCCGCACAGGGCCACGCCAAAGTCGGCCTTGCCGCTGGCAACAGCCTCGCCCACGGCCTTACCGTAGATGGGATAGTGCGTACGGGTGTGGCTGTAGGTGCCGCAGTCAAGCACCTTGTAGCCAGCCTGCTCCAGGCGGTCGGCCAGATAGATCTTCTCGTCCGTAACGATATGGTCGCAACCGATTGCGATGGTCTTCTTCATCAGAACGTCCTTTCGTCTGAATTCACAAGTTGAGGTAGAAGTTCGAGTTCTCGGTGGCTCTCGTTAGGCCATCTTGTTGAGCATGTCGACACGGATCTGGTGACGGCCGCCGGCGTACTGGGCGCGCAGGAACTCGCGGGCGATCTTCTTGGCGACCTCGGTGCCCACAACGCCCGGGCCCATGGTGACCATACGCGAGCCGTTGTGCTCGCGGGTCATGTAAGCGGAACGCTCATCGGAAATGTTGGCGACGACCATGCCCTTGATCTTGACGGCGGCCATATAGGAGCCGACGCCGTACTTATCGAATGCGAAGCCCTGGGAATCCTTGTGCTCCAGCAGGTCCTTGGCAACGGCGGTGGCGGAATCGACAAAGTCCGCGGCAGGGGTCTCGGAATAGTCGACGACCTCGTGACCGTCGGCGATGAGCATCTCCTTGATGGACTCCTTCATCGACATACCGTCGGCATCGGAAGCGATTACAACCCTCATGACATCCTCCTTGAGAGATACGCAGGTGCGCAGTTTCTGTTTGGAAGTGTTGAATCGCGTTCAGGTCCGGGCATCTGAATGTGCGGTTCTTCACTGTTCATGTTTATTTGAACACATTCGAACAGAGACTGCAACAATAATTTGTTTGTCTTTGTTCTTTTTTGAACAAATACCGTTCGCGGATGATTGGCGACCGTTTGGGCCCGGCGCGAACGTAGCGACCATGTGCTCAACAAACAAAAGGGCGGCCGAGAACGTGTCTCGGCCGCCCTTCGGCGGTATGCCCCGGTGTATACAGCTGTTTTAGTTACTCGGCCTGCCCACCTTTTTGGTGTGCTTGGACGGAGTACTCAGAAAGCGGCCCGTCAAATAGCTCGCTGGACCGGAAATATCGATCCCCAACAGCGTGTGTCCCAGCCACAGAAACGCCGCGAGCACCAGCAATGGGATAACACACGAGGTCACGATCATCACGATGACGCCTTCGATCAGATCGGTCACCTGTTGCACAATCTCATCGGTCATCTGCTTGGCGCCGCTGGTCACCGACGTGACGAGACCCGAGGCACCGTCGGCAAGCTGCTCAAGCACGTTCTTGGACTCTGTGGACTCGGTCTTTTTCTTGCTTGTTTTGGAGCTATCGCTATCTGCCGCGCTCGCAGCGTCGGTCGCCTTTTGCTCGGCCGCCTCGATGCTAACGCGATACGTTTCGTCGACCTTTTGCGACACCCATACGCTTGCAGGCACCAACGCCATGCCAATTATGGCGACCACCAGCACACGCGTTGCCACGCGGCGAATGACCGTGCTCGTACTCCAGCGCCCGTGAATGCCGAGCGACACCGCAAAGAGTACCAACGCAAACGGGATTAAGATGCCCAAGCCAACCGACCACAAAATCGTGAGCAAATATTTCTCTAGGTAGAGCACGGCAAGCACGATACCAAGGTTGCCTGAAAGCTGCGCGAGCTGCTCGGCAACTGGCGTTCCCGTATCGCCCGGCAGCGCAGTGATACCCGCAGATAGGGCGACGCACGAGGTCGTGAGCGCCAAAACATTGCCCTTCTTTTGATCGATGACCTCGATGGTGGAGTCCCAGGTCTTGGTATCGGCAAAATGCGGACGAGCTACAAAGCCCGACAACAGCGCCAGTACCACGAGCGCAACGATAAAGCCAATCTGCAGTTTTTTGTTTGCGCACACGACATCGGACAGGCTGGGCTGCAGCTCGGTTACCGTCGTGTGCTCGGTTATCTGGACAGGACGCCCATGAGTCATCTCGTGCGCGTCTCTTTTTTGTATTGACCCGTTATCCGGCATTTGGATACCTCCTCATTCCGGCGTTTAATGCGAAAGGAAGTATACCCACCGAGCAAAAATCGAACGGAAGGACGAACGGAGCGCACCAAGACTGTCCCCAATGACTAAGGATCAAATGCATGGCAGGAGTGTCCCTAACTGCCGGCAGATAAGGAACGTCCCCAAGTGCCGGGTAAAAAGAAAAAGCCCTGTCGCGAGTCTGCGGCAGAGCTTTTGGAAGGGGACTTGGTTGTGCGGACTCGTTAGGCGAGCTTGGCCTCGAGCTCGGCGATGCGCTTGTAGGCATCGATGGTAAAGCGGGTCTGCTTCTCCAGGATCATAGTGGTCATGAGAGTGTCCTGAGCGTGAGCCATGATGAAGGTCATCTCCATCTCGCCACCGCCGGCCTCCTGCGAAAGCAGCTTGGTCTGCGTGTCGTGGGCACCGATGAGCGCATCGCTGGCATCCTTGTGCAGCTGCTCGGCCTTCTCAAAATCACCCTCGCGAGCAGCATCGAGCGCTGCAAGCAGATCGGTCTGGGCGTCACCTGCGTATGCGACGATCTCGAATCCAACCATCGAGATTTCTTCTTTGGTTGCCATATTGCGTTCCTTTCACATATGAACCAATGGAGAGCATCGCGTCCGGGCATACGCGCTGCGTTCTGTATGTCAGAAACATTAACATTCAAACAAAAAAGAACAACGCAAAACATAATTTCAAGCTATGAACGGTCAATTTTCGCCCGTGAACGGTTTCCAAACCATTTCGAACAATATCAAACATGATTAACGGAAACCCAAACAGGACCGCGCCCTAGCGCAAATCGCGCACCGTATCGCCCTCTACGAGCACGCCGGGGATCAGCATGTGCTCCACGCCAGACACAACGCCCTCGGCGCCGGCGATTTTGTCGACCGCCCACATGCCGACGCGCCTGTTGTCAAAGCGCACGGTGGTCAGGCGACGATCGGGCACGATATCGCCCAGGCTGTCATCAACACCCACCACGCTCACGTCCTCGGGCACGCGCTTTCCGCGCGACTCGAGCCCGCGAATGCAACCGTATGCCATGGCATCGTTGGAGGCATAGATGGCAGTACAGGCTGGATCGTCCGCCAGTGCCTGACCTGCGGCATACCCACTCTGAGCCGTCCAATCGCCACGGATGAGTCGCGGCAGCTCAATACCATGTGCGCGCAATGTCTCGCGCCAGCCTTCCTCGCGCTGCATGCCCGAAAGCGAGCGCTCGGGGCACGAGATAAAGTGCACGGTCTTGTGCCCCTGCTCCAGCAAATACTCGACCACCTGGCGCGAGCAATCGAACTGGTCGTTATCGACCGTTGAACAAAGCGGGTGCTCCAACATCGTAACGAGCACTGTCTGCATGCCGGGCAGTGGCTCGAAGGTGCCAAAGTCCGCCGGCATGCGATTCATGATCACGACCATGCCATCCACCGGCAGTGCGCTCATGCGCGACGATGCGCTCTCGAGGGTATACGGATGCCCATCTACTTTCGTGAGGGTAATGGCGTAGCCGTGCTTATCGGCGGCGGCAGCAAAGCCCTCCATACGGTCGAGGTTGCCGGTACCGGTAATGTTGAACATGGCGACGCCGACGGTCTTAAACTTGCCGCGGCGCAGCGATCGACCGGCAAAATTGGGGCGATACCCCAGCTCGCGCATGGCGGCACGCACGCGCTCCTTGGTCTCGGGGCGCACGCTGGGCGAATCGTGCACCGTACGCGAGACTGTCTGCTCCGAGACGCCCGCGAGACGCGCCACGTCCTTAACGGAAACCGATTTTTTAACAGCGGCCATAGGTCGATCTTTCTATGTCAACGATGCCATTAGTGGCATCCTGCGCAGTCAAATGAAACGTCTTCAAGTATATCCAACGCCTCCCCCGCCATACGCTCACCACCCAAAACCTACCGTTCACCGACATTTTTGCTTCCCCGAACGGCTTTTGTCGCCCAAATGTTAACGTTGCCATTGTGCAAACACAGAGCCACCGGGCGGCTCAAACGTTTACGCGCAAGGAATCGACGGTTCGCAGGCACAGGGACCATCGGTTCGCGTCTTATTTTGTGTCGCAAAATGGCAACGTCAACATTTTGGCAATCAAACGTCAAAAGCTACCATCGTTGCCAACCCACCGACTCTTAGGAGCTTTGCATGGAGCAACTCATCGCCACCATCGAAAAGGGCCAGCCCTTTTTCAACGCGATCGCCCGCAACAAGTACCTCAAGGCGATCCGCGACGGTTTTATCTCCGTCATCCCCATCATCATCTTCTCGTCCATCTTCTGCTTGGTAGCCTCGGTCCCCAACATCTGGGGTTTCTACTGGCCCGATGACATCAACAACGCCCTGTGGAAGTGCTACAACTACTCCATGGGCATCCTGGCCATCGCCTGCGCCGCCACCACGGCCAAGCACTTCGCCGACGCCCAGAACCGCGATCTGCCCAAGAATAACCAGATCAACTTTATCTCGTGCATGTGCGCGGCCATCATCGGCTTCCTGCTCCTTTCGAGCGACACGATCGCCACGGACGCCGCCAGCGGCTTCAACACCACCTACCTTGGTTCCAAGGGCCTGCTGACTGCCTTCATCGCTGCGTTTGTGACCGGCATCATCTACAAGTTCTTTATCAAGCGCAACATCACCGTCAAGATGCCCGAGCAGGTTCCGCCCAACATCTCGCAGACCTTTAAGGACATCATCCCCTTCTCCGTCTGCATCACCGTCTTTTGGGTCTTTGACATCGTCTTCCGCGCTGCCTTTGGCTTCTGCTTTGCCCAGGGCGTCATCCAGGTGTTCCAGCCCCTGTTCACCGCCGCCGACGGCTACATCGGCCTTGCTGTGATCTACGGCGCCATGAGCCTCTTCTGGTTCGTGGGCGTCCACGGCCCCTCAATCGTCGAGCCCGCCATCGCCGCCGCCCTCGTTGCCAACATGACCGACAACCTGGCTGCGTTCCAGGCCGGCCAGCACGCTTCCGCTGTCCTGACCCAGGGTGCCCAGTACTTCGTCGTCTGCATGGGTGGCACCGGCGCCACGCTTGTCCTGGTCTTTATGTTCTGCTTCCTGGCCAAGTCCCAGGAGATGCGCGCCGTCGGTAAGGCCGCCATCGTTCCCGTCTGCTTCGCTGTCAACGAGCCGCTGCTGTTCGCCGCGCCCATCGTGCTCAACCCCGTCTTCTTTGTCCCGTTTGTCTTTGCCCCGATCGCCAACATCTGGATCCTCAAGATCTTTATCGACTTCTTGGGCATGAACGGCTTTATGTACACCCTGCCTTGGACCGTCCCCGGCCCCATCGGCACCATCATGGGCTTGGGCTTCCAGCCGCTCGCCTTTGTGATGCTCGCCCTTATCCTGGTCGTCGACTTTGCCCTGTACTACCCGTTCTTCCGTGCCTATGACGCCCAGAAGTGCACCGAGGAGGCCGAGATCTCCCAGGAGGAGCTCGCCGCCAAGAACGCTGAGAAGGCCGCCAAGCTCAACGACGCCTTCCAGGGCAAGGCTGACGCCAAGAGCGTTGCCGCCGGCGCTGCTGCCGAGGCCGTGAAGGCCGACGCCACCGCCGCTTCCACAGCGCCCGCCACCGAGGCTACGGCCACTAGCGACCTCAACGGCAAGCGCGTGCTCGTGCTCTGCCAGGGCGGCGGAACCTCGGGCCTGCTCGCCAACGCGCTGGCCAAGGCCGCCAAAGAGCGCGGCATTAACCTCGAGACCGCTGCCGAGGCCTATGGCAACCACGTGGACATGCTCCCCGACTTCGATCTGGTCGTCCTGGCCCCGCAAGCCGCCAGCTACCTGGCCGACCTGCAAAAGGACTGCGAGCGCGTGGGCAACAAGTGTGTCGCCTGTCGTGGTAAGCAGTACATCGAGCTCTCCCAGAACGGCGACAAGTCTCTCGCCTTCGTAAGCGAGCAACTCTCGAAGTAAGTAACGCTCAGGGCCAGCCGACCATCCAAGACCGGCTGGCCCTTCGATTTAGACGATTGGATTATCATGTCCGTTAACCCCGCCAGCGTCACCAACCCGCCCGCGCAGTTTCCCGAGGACTTTGTCTTTGGCGGCGCCACCGCTGCCTACCAGGTAGAGGGCGAGACCCGCACTCACGGTAAGGGCAAGGTTGCCTGGGACGACTTCCTGGAGGCCCAGGGGCGCTTTTCCCCCGATCCCGCTTCGGACTTCTACAACCAGTACCCCGTCGATCTGGAGCTGTGCGAGGAGTTTGGCATCAACGGCATTCGCCTCTCCATCGCCTGGAGCCGCATCTTCCCCAACGGCACCGGCGAAATCAACCCCGAGGGTGTCCAGTTCTATCACAATCTCTTCGCCGAGTGCCATAAGCACCATGTTGAGCCGTTTGTCACGCTGCATCACTTCGATACGCCGCTTCCCCTCTTTGAGAAGGGCGACTTCCTCAACCGCGAGACCATCGACGCCTTTGTGGACTTTGCCACCTTCTGCTTTAAGGAGTACGCCGACCAGGTAACCTACTGGTTTACCTTTAACGAGATCTGGGCCGACGCCTCCAACACCTACATCGAGGGCACCTTCCCTGGCGGCGTCAAGGCGCATCTTGCCGAGGCCTTCCAGTGCGAGCACAACATGATGCTCGCCCACGCCAAGGCAGTGCTGGCCTTCCACAACGGCGGCTTTAAGGGCAAGATCGGCGTCATTCAGTCGCTGGAGTTTAAGTATCCGCTCAACGAGAACGACCCCGCCGACATCAAGGCCGCCAACAACGAGCACGTGCT
Source organism: uncultured Collinsella sp. (assembly GCA_900544995.1). Classification (GTDB taxonomy): domain Bacteria; phylum Actinomycetota; class Coriobacteriia; order Coriobacteriales; family Coriobacteriaceae; genus Collinsella. Next base: position 9,837 of record UQXC01000046.1, read on the forward strand.
GCAAAACCAGTTCTTGCTCGACGCCACCTTCCGCGGCGACTACGCGCCCGACACCCTCGAGTGCGCCAACCGCCTTGCTGCCGTCTCGGGCGGCACCATCGAGATCCTGGACGAGGACCTCGAGATCATGCGCGAGGCTGCGATCTACAACGACTACCTGGGCGTTAACAACTACCAGTGCCGCTTCTTGAAGGCTTACGATGGCGAGAACGACCTGCACCACAACGGTACGGGAGAGAAGGGCACCGGCCGCTGGCGCGTTAAGGGCATTGGCGAGCATGTGAACAAGCCAGGCATCCCCACCACCGACTGGGACTGGATCATCTATCCCGAGGGCCTGTTCGACCTGCTCGTCTACATTAAGCAGCACTACCCCAACTACAAGCAGATCTTCATCACCGAGAACGGCATGGGCTACAAGGACCCCTACAAGGACGGTTTTGTGGACGACCAGCCGCGCATCGACTACATCGAGCAGCACCTGCGCTGGCTGCTCAAGGCCATGGAGGTGGGTGTCAACGTGGGCGGCTACTTCCTGTGGAGCCTGCAGGATCAGTTCTCCTGGACCAATGGCTACAACAAGCGTTACGGCTTCTTCTACGTTGACTTTGAAACCCAGAAGCGCACACCCAAGGCAAGCGCATACTGGTATAAGCACGTGGCGCAGACCCGTCGTCTGGACTAGCGGCTTGCGACCAGCGGAATTGCCCCGCTCACATAACCTGTCCCCATTTCTCAGCCGGGGGCGGCACGTCACACGGCGCGCCGCCCCCGGCCTTTTTGCTTTTGGACGGGCTGGGACGCCCGTTTGTCTCGATCTGTAACATCTAGCCGAGTATTTCGGTCCTAGCTGTTACAGATTGAGACGAACAGGATTGCTCTTTCCGAAGAATCTAAATCTGTAACACGTAGCCCGCTTTTGACCGTCTACCTGTTACAAATCGAGACAAACGGAGTAGGACCTAACCCCGTATGTCCCTAACAGTCGAGCGTTCGACCAGCGTACTCGGCACATGAATCGCCTCGATAGACGAGCTCTCTCCAATCGCCGCCTCAAACGCAAGCTTACCGACACCGCGCAAATCAAATCGCAGCGTCGTCAGCCGATTGTGAGGAACAAGTCCCTCGAGTGCGTCGTCGATACCAACCACGCTCACGTCGTCGGGCACGGACAGGCCCGCGTTCTCGAGCGCGGCGATAACGCCCAGCGCCATCTGGTCATTTGCCGCAAGCACGGCAGTCGGCGCCTGCGACCCGCCGGCAAGCACCTCGGCCGCAATCCGCTCGCCCATGGCGTACCCACTGTCCGCACTCCAATCGCCACGCAGCATCGGAGCGGCATCGACATGAGCACGACCCAGCGTATCGCGCCAACCGGCCTCACGAAAACGCGAGGAAATCGAGTTTTCCGGACCCGCCACAAACCGCATATTCGAGTGACCATGTTCCAGCAGATAATTGGTCAACAGCTCGCACGAACCATACTGGTCGGAGTCGATCGTCGTGCAGCGCGGATGCGCATACATGGACAGGATGACCGTTCGCACTCCCGGCTGGGGAACAAACTCCTCAAAATCGGGAGCCATGTGGTTCATGTTGAGAATCATGCCGTCGATGGGTCGCTCGACCATGCGGCGCGAGGCATCGGCAAGTGTATAGGGCTTGTCGCCGCCCATCTCGATCATAGTGACGGCAAAATCGTGCTCGCGCGCCGCTTGCATGATACCCTCGAGCGTCGCCAGGTTACCGACACGTGTGATGTTGTACATGCACAGGCCAATAGAACGATACGACCCGCCGCGCAACGCCGCTCCAGCAAAATTGGGACGAAAGCCCCGCTCTTCCATGGCGGCCAGCACACGCTTGCGCGTCTTTTCTGTCACGTTGGGCATACCGTTGACCACGCGAGACACAGTCTGGCGGCTCACGCCAGCGAGCGCCGCAACCTCTGCCGCGCTCGCCGAATGACCATTCCTTGTCTGCTGAACCATGCCTTCCACGCTAACCTGCTTCCCAACTATTCCCCGCGCCCATGGCGCATCGTACATACATTGATAACGTGCTCATGATACCCGAGCCATATACCACAACATGAAAACTTCTGTCAATCAAAACCGCTTACCGAACAAATACAACCGTTCGCGGCTGTTTGAAGTTGTTTTGTTTCTATACATCCCAGCCGGATGTTAACGTGCTCATTGTCAAATGTTCACGTGCTCATTTTGGTTCTAATCATTTTAAGATAGTGTTTATCGGGCTTTTTCACCGCTGAACGCTAACCAGGGAGCCTCCTGAGCGCAAACGCACAATATCGAACAGCGAGACGAGAGGGTGTATGCACATGTCTTTGCTAAACCGCGTACAGCAGCTGCCGAAGGGCTTTGTTTGGGGCGCCGCAACCGCCGCGTACCAAACCGAAGGTTCCACGAAGGTGGCAGGCAAGGGTAAGACCATGTGGGACGATTACCTTGTCGCCCAGGGTCGCTTTTTGCCCGACCCGGCCAGTGATTTCTACAACCGCTACGAAGAGGATATCCGCCTTTCTGCCGAGCATGGACTCAACGCCATCCGTGTGTCCATCGCCTGGACCCGCATCTTCCCCAACGGCGACGATGCCGAGCCCCTCGCCGAGGGCGTTAAGCACTACCACGAGCTGTTCGCCTGCTGCAAAAAGTATGGCGTCGAGCCCTATGTGTCCCTGCATCACTTTGACTCCCCCGCCGCCCTGTTCAACCAGGGCGACTGGCTCAACCGCAAGACCGTCGACGCCTATGTGCGCTATGCCGAGTTCTGCTTCCGCGAGTTCCGCGAGGTCAAGAATTGGTTCACCATCAACGAGCTCATCAGCCTCTCGCACTCCCAATACATCCAAGGCAACTTCCCGCCCAACCATCACTTTGATGTGACGAGCGGCATCCAGAGCCAGCACAACGAGCTCGTTGCCCACGCCCGCGCCGTCAACCTGTATAAGGATCTTGACGAGACCGAGCACCTGGGCGGACGCATTGGCATGGTCAACGTCCTGACGCCGGCATATCCTGCCACAGACTCGCCCGCCGACCAGCACGCCGCCGACCTGTACAACGCCTTCTACACCGACTTCATCATGGACGGCGCCTTCCTGGGTCACTACTCCGCGCGCACCCTCTCACTCATCAACGAGATTCTGCGTGCCAACAACGCCACGCTTACGGTTGAGGACAGTGACATGGAGGAGCTCGCCAAGGCGGCGCCCCGCAACGATATGTTCGGCCTCAACTACTATCAGTCGGCGTTTATCGCCGCCTACGATGGCGAGTCCACCAACAGCTTTAACGGCACCGGAGACAAGGGCACCTCGTGCTTTAAGTTTAAGGGCGTCGGGCAGCAGGTCGATATGCCGGGTATCCCCACCACCGACTGGGATTGGCTCATCTACCCGCAAGGCCTCTACGACACGCTCAAGCACATCAGCGCCACCTATCCCAACCTCCCCGTCATCTATATCACCGAAAACGGCCTGGGCCACAAGGACCCCGAGCCCGACGCAAACGGCATCGTCGCCGATCCCGAGCGCATCGACTTTGTCGACCAGCACATGGAGAAGGTGCTCCAGGCGCGCGCCGAGGGCGTCGACGTCCAGGGCTACTTTATCTGGAGCCTGCAGGACCAGTTCTCGTGGGCCAACGGCTATAACAAGCGCTACGGCCTGTTCTACATCGACTTCGACACGCAAAAACGCTACATCAAGCAGTCGGCACTCTGGTACAAGGAGCTCGCCGACACTATGGCGGACGCGCAGTAGCGCATCGCCTCGCTTTCCCCCGAGAGGGGAGCGGCCCTATGCGATACAAACCCAGCCGCTCCCCTCTCTCCCCCTGGGACCGACCCCGCCTGCACCCGGGCTTTTAGCAAGCGGGAGACCATATAGGTTTTCAACGTCCATGCCATTAAGATTTCATGCAAAGAGGAGCGTGAACTATGGAATCGATCGTTAAGTTCTTGGAGAAAGGTCAGCCGTACTTCGACAAGGTCTCTAAGAACATCTACCTTCAGGCCATTAAAGACGGCTTTTTGGCAGCAATGCCCATCATCCTGTCTTCTTCTGTCTTCCTGCTTATTTCGACCCTGCCGGGCGTTGTCGCCACGGTCGGCGGCTTTACGCTGCCCGACTGGTGGAACGTCGACGTCGTGAACTTCTGCAACAAGGTTTACAACTTCACGATGGGCGTCGTGGGCATCATGGTCGCCGGCACCACCGCAAGCGCGCTGACCGGCTCCAAGAACCGCCGCATGCCTGCCGGCAAGGCCATCAACGCCACGAGCACCATGGTCGCCGCCATGTGCGCTATGCTCATCTTGGCCGTTACCCAGACGAGTGCCAAGATCGACGGCGCCGATGTCTCGGTGTTCTTTACCGACAACATGGGCACCAAGGGCCTGCTGAGCTCCTTTGTCGCCGCATTTGCCACGGTCAACATCTATGCCTTCTGCATTAAGCGAGACATCACCATCAAGCTGCCCAAAGAAGTCCCCGGCGCCATCGCCCAGAACTTCCGCGACATCTTCGCCTTCAGCTTCTCCATCCTGTTTGTCGCCGTCATCGACGTTATCTGCCGCACCTGCTTGGCCGTCCCGTTTGCCAACGTCATCTCCACGCTGGTGAGCCCGCTGTTCGCCGCTGCCGATTCCTACGCCGGCCTCGCCCTCATCTGGTTCATGATCCCGCTGTTCTGGTTCATGGGCATCCACGGCCCCTCGGTCGTTAAGCCTGCCCTCAACGCCGCGCTGTTTGGCAACATCACCACCAACCTCGCCACGCTGCAGGCCGGCGGTCACCCCGCCCTCGCCCTGACCGAGAACTTCGGTAACTACATCGGCGAACTCGGCGGCACCGGCGCCACGTTCATTGTCCCGATCATCTTCCTGCTCTTTATGCGCTCCAAGCAGCTCAAGGCCGTCGGCAAAGCCTCTGTCGTACCCGTGATGTTCGCCGTCAACGAACCGCTGCTGTTCGCCGCGCCCATCATCCTCAACCCGTACTTCCTGATCCCGTTCCTGTTTGCCCCCGTGGCCAACGTCCTCATTGGTAAGTTCTTCATCGACTTTTTGGGCATGAACGGCTTTATCTATGCCATGCCGTGGGCACTCCCCGGACCGATCGGCACCTTCATCGACACCAACTTCCAGCCGATCTCTCTGGTCCTGGTTGTCGTCCTGCTGGTCGTTGACTTCTTAATCTACTACCCGTTCTGCAAGGCCTACGACAACGTCCTGTGCAAGCAGGAGGCCGAGACCCTGGCCGAAGAAGAGGCCGAGGAGACCAAGGCCGTCAAGACCGCTGCCGCCCCCGCCGTTGAGGCTCCTGTTGTCGAGACCGCTTCTGCCACTGAGGCCTCCGCAGCTCCGTCCGCCCTTAAGGGCAAGGATCTGAGGGTTCTGGTTCTGTGCGCTGGCGCCGGCACCTCTGCACTGCTCGCCAACGCGCTTAAGGAAGGCGCCGACGAGCTGGGCATCGACATTACCGCCAACGCCGGTGCCTACGGCAGCCACTACGCCATCATGGACCAGTACAACGTCATCGTCCTGGCTCCGCAGGTTCGCACCTATTACAACGAGATGAAGGCCGACACCGACCGCCTGGGCATCACGCTGCTGTCGCCCAAGGGCAAACAGTACATCGACCTCACCAAGGATCCCAAGGGTGCCGTCGCCTGGATTGAGGAAAACCTCGAGGCATAAGACGCTGACGCCACCTGCCGCTCGCAGAAAATAATGGCCCGCGCATCGATATGTGATGCGCGGGCCATTTTGTTTAGACCGAGCCCTTCCTACCGTTCATCTCGATCTGTAACATCTAACCGAGTTTTTCGGTCCTAGCTGTTACAGATCGAGATGAACGCACAGGCCAAGCCGAAAATCTCAATCTGTAACATGTAGACCGCTTTTGACCGCTTAGATGTTACAGATCGAGACAAACGGAATAAGCCTGGCCGAATTGTCTAAATCTGTAACATCTAGCTGAGACTTTCGGCCCTACCTGTTACAGATTAAGATGAACAGGCCGAGCAAGCCTACGCCCGCAGGTCCTTCACGCTGGTACGCTCGACCAACACGCCCGAGACGAGCGTACGGCTTCTGGAGCTCGGAGCTTCTAGGCCCGCAACGACCTCGTTGAGCGCACGGACGCCCAGCTCGCGGTGGCGAAACTTCACCGACGTCAGAATCGAGTTGGGAATCGTCTTGTAAAGCTCATCGTCGAAACCGATCACGGACACGTCGTCGGGCACGCTAAGCCCTTTGTCGCGTAGAGCCATCATCACGCCGTTTGCCATGCAGTCGTTAGCAGCGAGGACCGCCGTGCAATCGGGCTTATCGGCAAGCACAAGGCCCGCGGCGTAGCCACTATCCGCATTCCAATCGCCTTGCAGAGGCTCCGGCGGGGCCAAGCCACCCGCCCCGAGTGTTGATGGC
>UQXC01000047.1 GCA_900544995.1 uncultured Collinsella sp.
GACGGAAAGCACATTAAGTGCTTTCCTTTGCGTGCGGAACTCGCGACAAACTTAATCGCCCCGCCCGGCGGGCGAGCTGCGGAAACTCGGTCGGTCCAGAGCAATATCGGCGGAACGGAATTCTGGCTGAGGATCTGTTCGCGACAAAGACTCAATGGGCAGTTCCCTCTATGCCCTTCTGCAAGTTGCGGTGAAATAGGGACTGATTTTGCAGTTGAAACGTTTAAACGGTCCCTATTTCAACGCACCTTACAGAAAGGAATGAAAAAAGGCGGGGACTCCGGGTGGAGTCCTCGCCTTTATTACAGGGGGCGATGTTATTCGCGAGCTGGAGGATTAGACCAGGCGGGCGTTGATCGTCTTGGCGATCTCGACGGCGTCGGTGGAACCCTTGACGGTGGCACGGAAGTCCTCGTCCATGAGCGCCTCGGCGACCTTGGACAGGATCTTGAGGTGCGTGGTACCGGCCTGGGCACCGGGGATGAGCAGGGCAATAGCCACGTTGACGGGAGCGCCGTCCATAGTGTCCCAACCGGTCACGCCGGACTCGTCCTTGACGACGATGACGGCAGCCTCGGTAATGGCGTCGGACTTGGCATGCGGGATGGCGAAGCCCTCCATCATGCCCGTGGTGCCCTCGGCCTCGCGGGCCAGGAAGGCGTTCATCACGGCGTCGGCGTCGCTGGCGATACCGGCCTTGACAGCCTGGTTGGAAACGAAGCTCAGGGCCTCGTCACGAGAAGCGAAGTCCTCGGCGACAAAGACATTCTCGACCTTCACGAAGTCGGCAGCCTCGGCCTTGGGGGCCTCGACGGCAGCGGCCTTGGGGGCCTCAACGGGCTTGGCTGCAGGAGCGGCCTTCTGGTTCTTCTCGAAGTCGTACTTCTTGAAGGCCACGAACAGGATGCCACCGACCACAGCGCCGATGAGGATCGCGAGGACCCAAAGCGGACCGTTCTCGACAACGGGCAGGACCAGGAAGCCACCGTGGGGCGCCGGATCATGAACGTTGAACATAATGGTCAGAATCGAAGCGATAGAGGAACCGAGCATCATGATGGGCATGACGGGCCAGATGTTCTTGGTCATGAACGGAATGGCGCCCTCGGTGATGTGGGTGCAACCAAGGATGAGGTTGACGACACCGGCGTCGTGATCCTCCTGGCTGAAGTACTTCTTGCCGACAACGACGGCGAAGGTGGTGATCAACGGCGGAACGATGCAGGCGGCGGAGACGGCAGCCATGAAGTTGGTGCCGAAGTTGTAGGTATCGGTGCCAACACCGGCGGCCAGAGCCTCGGTGAGCATAGCGGTACCGGTGACATAAGCAGCCTTGTTGACCGGGCCACCCATGTCAAAGGCGCACATGCAGCCGATAGCAAGACCCAGGACAACGGCGCCAGAGGCGGACAGGCCCTTGAGGAAGTCCATCATGGCGGTGTTGATGGCAGCCATGGGGCCGGAAATGCCGAGCATGACCAGGCCGACGATAGCCGTCGAGAACAGCGGGTACAGGAAGATAGCCTTGAGGCCGTCCAGGTTCTTGGGCAGACCGGCAAAGACCTTCTCGAGCAGCAGGATGACATAACCGGCGAGGAAGCCGCCGACGATGCCGCCCAGGAAGCCGAAGCCCACGCCGGCGCCACCGGCGTCGATCATGCCGGTCTCGGCGTTAACAGGCAGGCCCTGGATGGCGATCATACCGGCAACGAAGCCGGGGACGAGCGCCGGGCGCTTGCCGATGGATTCGGCGATGTAGGCGGAAAGCACCGGAACCATAAGGTTCATGGCGATGCCGCCGATGATCTTGAGCATCGCAGCAAAGCTGTTGTAGTCAGACGCCGTCGAATCGAAGGACGTAATGCCCCACAGGAACGAGACAGCGGTCAGAACACCACCAGCAACAACGAAGACCAGCATGTGGCTGACGCCGTTCATGAGGTGCTTGTAGATGATGTGGCCGATGGACTCCTTCTCCTCGACCTCATCCTCGATATCAGCAGCAGCTGCAACCGTGTCGTCACCCTTGGCGGCGAGCGCGCGGTCAATCAGCTTACCGGCGGCCTCAACGGACAGGGCCTTGGAAACACCAACGGAAACCATGGGCTTGCCGGCGAAACGCTCAGCCTGGACATCCTTATCGGCTGCGACGACGACGGCCTTGGCACCAGCGATCTCACTCTTGGTGAGCTCGTTCTCGACACCGACCTGGCCATGAGTCTCGACCTTAATAGTCAGACCGCGCTCGGCAGCTGCCTTCTCCAGCGCCTCCTTCGCCATGAAGGTGTGCGCAATGCCGGTCGGGCAACCGGTCGCGGCGATGATGTCAAACTTAGCCATGTGTCCCTCCTTCTTGAGTACAGCGCCCGCGGGCGCTCCCCTACACGCGCTTCGATGCGCGTTTTTCCACAACTGAAAGATACCAACCTACCGTCCGCGTGAGAAGAGCCAAGGTGCAATTCTCCGGTGAAAGGTTCTTTCATAACCGTAAACGGTAGGTGAAAGTTTACCATCAACACTTGATACGGCAAGGTGTATCTTGTAATTGAAAATGCCCGCATACTATGGCATTGCAAATCAAATAAGATTTTCATGCCAACCAGGAGCCATCCATGACCGATAGTAGCAAGAGCGCACTTTCCCTCATTAGTACCCATCAGGGATACAGCGAGTCCGAGCAGCGCATTGTCGACTATATATTGGAGCACCAGTCCGAGGCGCCGCGCCTCACGGCCGCTCAGCTCTCACGCGCCGCCACCACGTCCGAGGCGACCGTTTCGCGCTTCTGCCGCAAGCTTGGCTTTGGCAGCTTCCGCAGCTTTCAGTTTTCGTTGGCGAGGGATTTGGAAAGCCAGCGCAACGAGGGCCTGACTGACGAGGTCTCGCTCGACAATATGGAGCAGAGCCTCAAGAACATCTTGGCTGCCAAGGTGAGCGAGCTTAATGCGACCATCGACGGAATCGACCACGATACGCTGGCGGCTGTTGTGCATGCCCTTAAGCATGCAGGGGTTATTGAGTTTGCAGCTGTGGGCAATACGAACGCGGTCGCGCTCGATGCGACGTTTAAGTTTTCGCAGCTGGGCCTGCGCTGCATGGCGAGCACCATTAGCGAGACATCAATCGGCTTTGCGCTCACGTTACGCCCGGGTGACGTCATCGTGCTGCTCTCAAACTCCGGCAAATCGCGCCGACTGAATCGCATGGCAAAAGCGGCTCGCAACTGCGGCGCAACCGTAGTCGTCATCAGCAGCGACAGCAAATCCCCGCTCGCACGTCTGGCAGACTACACTTTTAATACCGTCAACCACGAAGCGCTGCTGACGACAGGCGACTTTGCGTTCTCTAAGATCAGCGCCACGATGATCATCGAAGTCATCTACAACTTCCTGCTGCCCGAGATTGAAGACGCTCGCGAGCATATCAGCTGCTACGAGGAGCTCATCCAGCCGGATAAGGTTGTGGAGTAAAAAGCGTAGTGGGACAAAAAATTCAGTCTATTTTGTCCCACCAACACCGGTGATACAACCTAGCCTCGAGCTTCTTCAAGCATCTGCTTGGCGTGGGCCAAGCTCGCCTCGGACTGATCGCCGCTCAACATGCGGGCGATCTCGGCGGTACGCGCTTCGCCGGTCACCTCGTCCAAATGCGTCTGGGGAACATCGCCCGGTTCCTTACTGACAACATAATGTTTGTCGGCCATGACGGCGACCTGCGCCAAGTGGGTTACGACAATCACCTGATGCGTAGCGGCGAGATCTGCCAGCACGCCCGCGAGCGCACGCGCCGTGGAGCCACCGACACCAGCATCGACCTCGTCAAACACCAGCGTATCGACACCGTCCGCGTTACCGAGGACAACCTTGCTTGCCAGCATGACGCGGCTGAGCTCGCCGCCCGACGCAATTCGACGCAGGGGGCGCGGCGTCAAACCGGCACCGCTGCGGTATAGCAGCTCGTAGCTCGAAGGACCAACGGGCGTCCACTCAGCACGCGGAAGATCGCGCGACTCCCAGACGAGCTCGGCGCCACCCATCTCCAGGCGCGCCATCTGACGGCCGACCTCGTGGCAAAAGCGCGGGGCTGCGGTATTCCGCGCGCGCTTAAGTGCCTTGGCGGCGGCAAACAACTCGCGCTCGGCGCTCCCGAGTGCCTCACGCGCCTTTTTGATCTGTTCATCTCCATCATCGACCAGAGACAGCAACTCTTGTGAGCGTTCGCGCATGGCAAAAACATCGTCCATGGTGGGACCCCACTGACGCAACAGGCCCTTGAGGTCGGAATACCGCTCACGCATGCGAGCGAGCTCGCGCGGGTCGAAGGCGACGCCATCACGATAGGCACGAAGCTCGTTCGCGCAATCCTCAAGGGAGATACAGGCATCCGAAAGCGCATCGGCAATATCGCCCAGTTTGCGATCGACGGTAGCCATTCGGGAAAGCTCTGCCACGGCGCTGTTCACGGCATCGAGCGCTCCCCCTTCAGAGGCAAGCGATGCATGGGCATCGTTAGCCGTGGCAACCAGTACCTCGGCATGTTCGGAGCGCGGCAGCAGTTCCTCGAGTTCCTCATACTCGCCCGGCTTGGGGTCGACCTCGCCGATGCGCTCGAGGGCAAAGCGCGCCTCCTCGACGCGGCTCCCCTGCGCACGCGAGGCCTCCTCAACGCGACGGACCTCCTTAGCGGCCGCGCGCGAGGCTTTAAAGCAAGCACGGTAGTGCTCGAGCGCCTCGAGCGCAGAGCGTCCCGCCCACGCATCGACCATCGCAACGTGATGCGCCGGATCGAGCAAGCGCTGGTGCTCGTGCTGGCCGCACAGATCCATCATCACGCCAACGCGCTCCGAAAGCTCGCGCACACTGGCGATGCGGCCGTCAATCTTCACGCGGCTGCGGCCCTCGGCAGAAAGGCTGCGCTGGACCGTGAAGCCCTCCGTGTCGTGCGGGCCGTCAAACAGGCGTGCCTCGACGCTCGCCAGCGCCTCGCCCTCGCGCACCGTCGACGAATCCGCGCGCTCGCCCAAAATAAGCTTGAGGGCCGAGAGCAGCGCGGTCTTGCCGGCGCCGGTCTCGCCAGTCAGGACAGTCAGGCCGGCACTCGGTACCAGCGTCGCCTCGCGAATGAGTGCAATGTTAGAAACCTGCAGCTCATCGATCATGACGGACTCCGTAGAATACGCGGCTCACCGAGTTATAGAAGCTCTCGGGGCCGTAATCGAGCAGCAGCACATCTCCGGGCCCGCGGCGCACCGCCACGCTCTCAACGGTGCCATCGCAGGTAATAAACTGTCCATCGATAGCGATCGCCGGAACGCTCGGACGATCATCGGACATAAAGATTTCGACGACATCACTCGGCGAAGTCAAGAAGGCACGGGCCTGAATGGTGTGCGGCGCAATGGGTACGCAGACCATGCCCGTATAGTCGGGGCTCACGATGGGGCCACCGGCACTGAGCGCATACCCCGTAGAACCAGTCGCCGTGGACACGACCACGCCGTCGCCACGCAGTCGATCGATATGGTGGCCCGACACCGTGATGTCGAACTCGACCATATCGGACAGGGGGCCGCGCGTGAGCGCCATGTCGTTGAGGGCGAATGTGCGCACGACATCCTTCGTACCGTCTTCGCGCACTGACACGATATCCGCAGCGATGGTGGCGCGACGGCTCACGTGCAGCTCGCCGGAAAGGGCGTCGCTCACGACCTTAAGAATGTCGCGCTCCTCGGGGCTCGCAGCAGTTAAAAAGCCCAGGTGACCATAGGAAAGACCGAGGATAGGAATCTCGCGATGGTTGAGAATGCGGGCAGCGCGCAGCAACGTACCGTCGCCGCCGAGCGTAATGACCAAATCAGAGCCGTCAATATCAGGCGTGCTCTGAATCTTCGATCGCTGGTCGGCAGCCCATGCGACCTCATAGCCCTGGCGCGTCAGCCAAAGCTCGAGCATCAGGCCGCTCTCGACCGCCTCTTGCTTGTAGTAATTGGGAACCAGAAAGACCTTCATAGCGTTGCAGCTTTCTCGCTCAAAACCGATACCTGGGATTGCAGCTCATCGTCGGTACGTCCGCCGGGGGCATACCTCGTGCCGTACAGGAAAAACTCAACGTTTCCCTTGGCACCATGAATGGGCGACACGCACACATCGACCGGGAACAGCCCCTTGGCAGCAAAGAGTTCAACTGCCGCAACGAGTGTATCGCGGCGCACGGCGGGATCGGTCACAATGCCGCCCTCGCCCACCAGCGCCGCCGGAGCCTCAAACTGCGGCTTTACGAGCGTGCAGAATGCACCCGTAGGCGCCACGCACGCCAGCACCGCATCGATAATGTTCGCGATGCTGGTAAACGAGACATCACACACTGCCAGGTCGATGGCGCCGGCATAGCCAAGCTCAGGCAGCTGCGTCACGTTTGTGCGCTCATGCAGCGACACGCGATCGTCCTGACGTAACGACCAATCGAACTGGGCGCGACCAACGTCCACCGAGACAACGGTCGCAGCTCCGCGCTTGAGCAGGCAATCGGTAAAGCCACCGGTAGAGCAGCCCACATCCAGACAGGCAAGGCCCGTCGGATTGATGCCAAACGCATCAAGCGCGCCTTCGAGCTTAAGACCGCCGCGGCCAACATAGGGAATGCGCCCCTTAACGTGCAGCGGCAGGCCCGGGATTACCTTAAGGCCCGGCGAAGTCAAACGCTCGCCCCCACTCGAGACCAAGCCCGCCATAAGAGTGCGAAGGGCATCCGCGCGATCGGCGCAGATGCCCTGTGAAATCAGTTCGTCATCAAGACGCACGCGTTTCATGAATGCCATCAACCATTCGTATCCGGAGATGCGGCCTAGCTATCCTGGGATTCGTTTGCCGCATCCTCATCGTATTCCTGTTCGAGCTTGTCGGCCTCACGCGGCGTCAGCTCAAACTTGTCGACCATATCGACCGCGCGGGAGCCCAGCTCAATCGCTTCGTCAAACAGATCGAGTGAACGCTCCAAGGACGTATCCTTGGAGCGAACGGTAGCGATGATCTGATCCAGACGGTCCGAGATCTCATCAAAGTTGCGGACGGAACCCTCTGGCATGGCTACTCCTCGACGGAGTCGGCCTCGACGGCCTCAGCAGCGTCCGCATCCTCGGCCAGCACACCAGCCTCAGCTTGGGCAACCGCAACCTTAGCGGCAGCCTCGGCAGCCTGTGCCTCCTCGCGAGCGCGATCCTCGGCCAGCAGCTCCTGGTATAGGTTCTCGCCCGGCAGCTCCTCGCTGCGAGCGATCTTGCCCAGCACGCCGTTGACGAACGACGCGGACTGGTCGGTGCCATAGGCCTTGGCAAGCTCGACAGCCTCGTTGATCACGATGGCGTCCGAGACCTCCTCGTCGGTGAGGAAACGCATCTCGTAAACGGCGATACGCAGCAGGTTGCGGTCGGCGCCGGGCATGCGCATAAGATCCCAGTTCTTGGCAACGGAGCGCAGAGCGCAGTCGATGCGATCGATATGCTCGTAGGCACCACGGCACAGCTCCAACGCATAGGGGTCGAGGGGGCCCTTCGAGATCAGGAAATCGCCCTCGAGGACGCGCTCGAGCGGGCTGTCCGTGGCCTCGGCCTGGAACAGCAGCTGCAGCGCCTGACTGCGGGCAAGCGTGCGCCCGCGATAAACCTTAAGGCTCAAAGGTTACTCCTTGGGGAAAACGAGGCCGTCAATGCAAACGTCAACGCGCTCGACCTCGACGCCCACCTGAGCATCGATGGCGGCGACCACGGCGGCGCGAACGGCCTCGGCGAGTTTCTTGAACGGATAGCCAAAGAACACCACGACACGCACGGTGAGTGCGAGCTTGTCGCCAACGACCTCGGCCTCGACCGCCGGCTCGGAAGCCGGGGCCTTGGACGAGAGCATCATGGAGACAAGATTAGTGGCAAGGTCCTTGACGCCAACGGAGGCGATGCCCTCGACATCGGACACGGCGCGCGAGACGATGGCGGTCAGAACATCGGGCGAAATGCCGATGCCGTCAATCTTGATTTCCTGGGGCATGAGTCCTCCTAGAAGAGTTGGTTGCTAAACGCGAGAGACGAACTTGCCGTCGCGGGTGTCAACCTTGATGACCTCGCCCTCGTTGAGGTACATGGGGACCTGGATGACAGCGCCGGTGTCAATCGTGGCCGGTTTGGTGGAACCCTGGACGGTGTCGCCCTTAAAGCCCGGGTCGGTCTGGACGATGGTGGTCTCGATGAACATCGGCGGAGTCACGCCCATGAGCTCATCGTCGGCGAAGAGCAGCTGGCAGATGTCGTTCTCGCGCAGCCACTTGGAGTTCTCGCCCACCATGTCCTCGGGAACGGGAACCTGCTCATAGGTCTCGTTGTCCATGAAGATGTAGTCGGTGCCATCGTTGTAGAGATACTGGAACTCACGGGTGGTAAGCATGACGCTCTCGAACTTGGTGCCGGCGTTGCAGGTGTTCTCGACGACGCGGCCGCTCTTGATGTCGCGGGTCTTGTAGCGCACAAACGCGCCGCCCTTGCCCGGCTTGACATGCTGGAACTCAACGATGGTGTAGACCTTGTCCTTAATGCGGAGACCGAGGCCGTTCTTGAAGTCGGCGGTAGAAATGGTAGGCATAGTGACCTTTCTTGTTATGGGCAGAACGCACAAGCGTCCAAATTACATACGACCGAAATTATACACTTGCAGACGGCGCCTGCAGCGAGCGCATAAAAAGAGAACGCGAGGCGCCCGAATTGCTCCGGACGCCCCGCCCCAAAAATCTATCGAATTAGGCTAGCAATCGATGACGTGAAGGTCATGCGACGTCTTGGTGAAAGGCTCGTAGCCGTTCTCGGTGACCACGCCGTAGTCCTCCAGGCGCACGCCGCCCACACCGGGCAGATACACGCCGGGCTCCATGGTGATAACCGAGCCGACCTCGATGGTGTTCTTGCTGCGGTTGAAGTTGGGCAGCTCGTGGATGTCGATGCCCACGCCGTGGCCCAGACCATGGTTGTAGTAATCACCATAGCCGGCATCGCCGATGATCTTCTTGGAAAGCTTGAAAATGTCGTTGCCCTCGACACCCGGATGGATGGCGGCAACGCACTCCTCGTGCGTACGGCGCACGAGCGCGTACAGGTCGAGCTGCTCCTGGGTAGGCTCGCCCATCACGACGGTGCGCGTCATGTCGGAACGATAATCGCAGTAGCCCGCGCCGTAATCCATGAGGACGAAGTCGCCCTTCTCGATCACGCGGTCGCTCGGCACGGCATGCGGGTTGGCGGTGTTGGGACCGCTCGCCACGATGGAGCCGAAGGCAAGGCTGTCGGCGCCGTTGGCGAACATAAAGTTCTCGAGCTCGTTGCGAACCTGCTTCTCGGTCATACCGGGCTTAATAAAGCCGAGCATATGCTGGAAGGCGGCGTCGGTGATCGACTGCGCATGGCGCATGAGCTCAATCTCCTCGGCGTCCTTGATGGCGCGCATCTTGCGGATGTCGTCGTGCATCAGCGGCAGCATGCAGGCGACGGAACGGTCCTCCAGGCCGCGCTGAATACCCTGGTAGAAGTTGATCTGCATATCGTCCTCGACAGCGCAGACGCGGCATTTGTTGGCCGCAATCTTGCCGGCGACCCAGCCGGGGATGGTACCCTCGTCCATGTCGTAGACCCAGGGGCTGCCGGCGGGCGTGTTCTCCTCAAAGCTGTTGAGGTAGCGCGAGTCGGTGTGGAACAGGCACTGGTCGGCCGTAATAAACGCAGCGTGCGGGAACTCGAAGGTGTAGTCGAAGACGCCCTTCACGCCCGTAAGCCAACGAAGGTTGGCCTCGTCGCGCACCACGATGGCGTCGTAGCCACGCTCGGCCATCAGGGCACGGACACGCTCGATACGACCGGCAGGACCGGCAGCAAACTCAGACATGCAGATTCCTTTCTTGTTGTCTCTATATAGACGGGACGGGTCTCAACCGAACGACGGAATCGCATGCGATCCGCAACCGATTGGAAACCCGCCCCTCAACATGATACGAAAGACGATGGATGTCAATAAATCTTAGAGAAGTTCTTTACGAGAAGCCAAGTAGGCGTGAGCATGGCGCTCAAGAACCTCGTCCTCGACGCTCGTTAGGCGAATGGCGCCGAGCGCCGCAGGCAGCGGCAGCATGCTGCGGTTCGAGCGGACAAACTGCTGTCTGCGGAACTCCTCGATATATGCGGCAGGCTCCAAGTCGAAGGCAAGCTCCTCGATGCCAAAGTCCTCCAGGCAGTCATCGAGATCAAACACATAGTCGATATCGAAGTCGCAGGCATCGTGTGCTAGGCGCGCCTCAAAGCGCATGCCCTCGGACAACAGCTGGTAGGCAGGGACCTGCGAAGCGGTATCGCCCAAGCAAGCGCGCAGGGTGCGCTCCCCCGTCTTGCCAAAATCGAGCGCATGGCGAGCGCTCGGGTTCGTGGCCGTCAGCACGTCCTTGCGGGCAGTCTGAGACCATTGAACGGCATTGACGAGTGCGACCTCCTCGCCCGCGAGAATCTCGGGGACGGTCTCAGTAAACTGATTCCAGCGGGACTTGCTGCTCGAAAGCATGGTGCCAACAAGTACCGCATAGCCGAACTTGAGGTCCTCGGGTTCCGCCTCGCGAACAAGGTCGAGGTCACACACAACCAAGCCCGGTTCGGGACGGAACGCGATAGCGGGAAGCGCATTGGCCAACGAGGCGACGAGCGGCTTCATGGTCGTCGCGACCGTGAGCATGGCGTCGAAGGTCGTCGGCAGCAGCGCGCACTCGGTTCGGCCACACCACTGGTTGGCGCACCAGCCAACAACCGAACAGGTTGCGGCATCGCCAACAGCGACAACCAGATCGTCGCAGGTGATGCGGTTGGCAGACAGGGCGCCAAAGATAGCATCGGCGTCGGCCAGCGTGGCACCAGCAGGCGAAACCTCGAGGACGAGCAGCGAAACGGCAAAACCGGCGTCGACCAGCGCATGCTCGACGACCTCACCAAAACGCTCGGATGTGGCGTCGTTCCAAACCACCATCGCGCGCTTAGGCTTGCCCACGGCCGAGGCAAACATGCGCGGCAGCTCATCGAACGCGCCCAATCCGACGCGGACATCGACACTGCGGTTTTGGAAATTGATCAGTTGACGGCGAATCATAGCAGTCCACGCTCCAAAAGCATCTCGGCACAAAGGTAGGAAACGTCCTCGAAGGACTTGTTGCGAATATCAAGGGTAATATCGGCGGCCTGGCGATACAGCGGACGACGATGCTCAAACAGGCGCGCGGCATGCTCGGGCGAACGGAAATCGGGGCGCGTGTCGGACCGACGAATCTGGCGAATCGAATCCTCGAAGTCGCCCTCGAGGTACACGCACGTACCCATTTCGTGCATCAGCTCAATATTCACCGGCGTCTCGACGATACCGCCCCCGCACGAAACCAACAGGCCGCGCTCGCTTTGGAGCGAACGGAGCGCCGAGGTCTCGAGCTCGCGAAAACGATCCTCGCCCTCGGTCTCAAAAATCTCGGTTACCGACTTGCCGCAACGGCGCACGACCAGGCGGTCGGTATCGATAAAACGCCGCTTGAACATAGTGCCGACGTTGCGCGCAAGCGTCGATTTGCCCGCGCCCAAAAAGCCGATAAAGAAGATATGGTCGCAGCCGTGTTTGATGTGCTGAGACATGGCGAAACCTATTCCTCGCAGGGAAGGTCGCGCAGGGCCCGGCGCTCAAAGATACGGAAGATCTGCGTGTACCACAGGTCCTGGGTTGCCTGCGGCTTAACCAGGATAGTATCGACGCCGGCAAAATTGCCGCTCCACACGTCCGTGTAGAGCTGATCACCGATCAGCACCGCCTCGTCGGCCGTGGCGCCGAGGCGCTTAAGACCCGCCTTGAGGGCAAACGGCGCCGGCTTCATGGCGTGGCTGATGGCCTCGAGTCCCAGCTCGCGTGCAGAGCTCATGACCTGGTCGCGATGCCAGTTGTTGGACACCATGCACAGCTTAAAGCCTTTGGCGCGGGCGGCATCGAGCCAAGCGGAAACCGCGGCGGGAACCTGCTCGGTGTCGCGCGGCACCAGGGTGTTATCGCGATCGAGCAGAATGGCGCGTTTGCCGTCGGCCCACAGGGCATCAAGGTCGATGCGATCGACCGAGGCAACGTATCGTTTGGGGCTAAAAATCCTCATGCTAATTCCAAGACTGTTGATGCTCTTCGTAGGTTTGCGAGAAGTACTCCTCGTCCTGCGTAATGTAGAAATACAGGTCATCGGAGTCGGTCGGCTCAAGCGTGGCCTTGAGTGCCTCGAGCGACGGAGAGCAGATGGGCGTGGGCGGCAGGCCCTCATGCTTATAGGTGTTATACGGGCTATCGCTCTGCAGGTCGTCGGCGGTAACCTCGCCACCGGTGACATACATCATGGTCGCATCGCTGTTGAGATAGCGCAGACCGTCGAGCTTGCCGGCAAGGCGGTTGTAGAAGACCGAGGCCACGTGCGCACGTTGATCGGCGTTGAGGCCCTCGCGCTCAACGATAGAGGCCAAGTTGACGATGTCGTAGTCGGACATCTCCACACCATAGCGCTCCTTGATCTTGGCTTCGCAGCTCGCAAAGTCAAGCGACTTGTACTCGGTCTTAAACTGATCGAGCATAGCGCGAATCACGTCATCGGCCGTCGGCGAATCGCCCAACGAATAAGTCTTGGGGAACAAGAAACCCTCAAGCGAGTCGTTGGCGGCGCCCTTAAGGAAGCTATAGTCGTCCACGTAGTTGGAGGCCTTAGCCTGGTTGAGGAAGTCTTCCTTAGAGATGCCATCGTAGGCCTGGGCCACACGGTCGGCGACTTGATCGACCGTCAGGCCCTCAGGGATAGTTAGCGCATTGGAGCCCGCGTTGGGACCTTCCATGAGCTGCTGAACAACCTTGGTCGCGTCCATGAGTGTGGTGAACAAATAGGTACCAGGCTTGAGCGACATATCGGCGTTGAGCTTTTTCACCGCCGCATAGTAATCTTTGGGATTCTCGACGATATGGTTCTCGGAGAGAATCGAGGCGATCGTATCGCCCGAAGCACCGTCGGGAATGGTTACCGTAACCTGCTGACCAGCCGTGACCTTCGTATCCTCACCGGCAAAGAAGCCCTTGACGGCCGGCACGACAAAGAAAACGATCGCGACAAGCGCAAGCACCGCCACCACAACGCCGATGATCATGGGAACCGGAGAGCTCTTCTTTTGAGCACCGCGACGAGTATGCGTGTTGTAGCTCGAGCGGGTCGCCGGAGCAACGCCATGCGAACCGCGGGCGTGATGCGAATGCGATTGGGGGGCCTGCGTTCGCTGGGTAGGTGCCTGCTGCTTAAAGCGGGTACCGCCTGCAGGCTGGGCCGTACGAGCAGTGGGCTGCTGACCCGTCCGTTGAACAGGTTGGGCCGAATGAGAGAAGGACTGCGCCGGGCGCGCGGCAGGCTGAGCTGCACGCTGCGTCGGCTGTGCCGGACGCTGGCCAGGCTGGGCAGGGCGCGACGCCGGCTGCCGTGTACGATTCTGCTGGCGCGGATCGGAAGCGCTAGACATGCGAAACCTCCTCGTTTTTACGATCGAGCCACGTCTGCAAAAACAGGCTGGCGGCAATCATGTCGATCTTGCCCCTCATCTGCTTTTCGTTGAGGCCCTGCTCGCGCAGGATACGCTTGGCCTCTTGCGAAGACAGACGTTCGTCCTCAAACTCCAGCGGAAGATCGAGCTCGTCGGCAATCTTTTGCGCCACGGCGGCAACGCGCTCGGCCTGGGGGCCGGGCTCACCGGCCATGGTCAGGGGGCGTCCGCTTACCAGGATGTCGGGCTCATAGTCCTCAACCAGGTAGCGGAACGTCTTGGCCATACCGGTGACCTCGGCAGCCGGAAGCACCTTGACAGGCATCGCCATCTTGCCATCACGGATCGAGACGGCGATGCCAATCCTGGTCTCCCCTATGTCCAGCGCGAGCGCAACCACAGCGACTTCTTAGATTCTTAGGCGCCGAGCGCGGTCTTAGCGGCCGCGAGGGCATCGGCGATGCCGGCAGCATTCTTGCCACCGGCCTGGGCCATGTTGGGACGACCGCCACCGCGACCGTCGACCAGACCCGCGATCTGCTTGATCACGTTACCGGCGTGGAAACCGGCCTTGACGGCGTCATCGGAGCCGGCAGCGAGCAGGGCCGGAGTGCCCTTCTCAGTCACGCTGGCGACGACACAAGCGACAGGGCCGGCGACCTTCTGATGCACGGTATCCCATACGTTGCGAAGGTCGGCAGCCTCAAGGCCCTGGAGCTCAGCGACAACGAGCTTATAGCCGTCGAGCTCGACGGCGCCCTCGATGGCGCTGGAGATGGCGTCGGAGGAGCCACCGGTCAGAGCCTTTTTGAGCTTGTTGGACGTCTCGCGCAGCTCAGCCTGCAGGTTCTCCACGCGGGCGGGAACCTCGTCGACGCGGCACTTGAGCGCAGCGGCGGCGGCGTCAACGAGCGCCAGGCGGTCGGCCATGTAGTCGAGGGCACCCTTAGAGGTCACGGCCTCGATACGGCGGACATTGGAGCCCGTGGAGGACTCGGAAATGATCTTGAACAGACCAATCTCTGCGGTATTGGCGGCATGGGTGCCACCACAGAGCTCGCGGGAGAACGGCTGGTCCTCGGCGCCCACGGAGACGACGCGGACGACATCGCCATACTTCTCGCCAAACAGGGCGACGGCACCGGCGGCCTTGGCCTCGTCGATGCCCATGACGCGGGTCACGACCGGCTTGGAAGCGAAGATCTGCTGGTTGACCAGGTCCTCAACAGCCTTGAGCTGCTCGGAGGACAGGGCCTCGAAGTACGTAAAGTCAAAGCGAAGGTGCTCGGGCGTCACCAGCGAGCCGGCCTGGGAGACGTGCTCGCCCAGGACCTGCTTAAGGGCGGCGTCGAGCAGGTGCGTGGCGGTGTGGTTGCGGCGCAGGAAGCCACGGCGCTCGGCGTCGAGCGCGGCGGTAACAGCGGCACCGACAGTCAGCGTGCCATCGGCAACGTGCGCGACGTGGGCATACAGGCCGTTGTGGTTCTTGGTGTCGGCAACGGTCAGAACAACGCCCTCAGCGGAAAGCTTGCCGGCATCGCCTTGCTGGCCACCCATCTCGGCATAGAACGGGGTGCGGTCGAGCACGACCTCGACGTCCTCGCCGGCGGCAGCGGACTCGACGGACTCGCCGTTGCGCACGATGGCAACAACCTTGGCGCCCTCGATGATGTCGTTGTCATAGCCGTCGAACTCAGTCGCAGCGACCTTGTCGGAAAGCTCGACCCACACGTCGTTGAAGCTGCCCCAGGCATCGCCCTTGGCGTTGGCGCGGGCGCGGGCCTTCTGGTCCTCCATGCAGGCTGTGAAGCCATCCATGTCGACGTCGTGACCAGCGGTGCCGGCGATCTCGACGGTCAGGTCAATGGGGAAACCAAAGGTGTCGTGCAGCTTAAAGGCGACGTCGCCCGGAAGCACGGCGCCCTCGGCAAGCGCTGCCAGGGCCTCATCCAGGTAGACGCGGCCGTTGTCGAGCGTCGTGGAGAAGCGCTCCTCCTCGGAGGCGACGATACCCTTGACGAGCGCAACGTTCTTGAGCAACTCAGGATAAGCCTCGCCCATCTGAGCGTTGACCTCGTCGATAAACTTGGTCAGGAAGGCGCCCTCGATACCCAGCAGGCGACCGTGGAACACGGCACGGCGGAGCAGGCGGCGAAGGACGTACTCGCGGCCCTCGTTACCGGGGAGGATGCCGTCGGAAATCATAAAGTCGACGGCACGGGAGTGATCGGCGATGATACGCAGCGAGCGGCTGGCACCGGAGTAATCGTCGGCGTCATAGGTCTTGCCGCTGATCTCCTCGCCCAGCTTGATGAGGTGCTGCATCAGATCGCCGTCGTAGTTGGCGGTCTTGTGCTGCATGATAGCGGCCATGCGCTCCAGGCCCATGCCCGTATCGAGGTTGCGGTGCGGCAGCTCCGGCATGGAGCCGTCCTCCTGGCGGTCGTACTGGGTAAAGACGAGGTTCCAGAACTCCAGGAAGCGGTCGCAGTCGCAGCCGGGCTTACAGTCGGGGCTGCCGCAGCCGACCTCCCCCCCCCCGGCCATGCTCGGCG
>UQXC01000048.1 GCA_900544995.1 uncultured Collinsella sp.
CCGCCGAGGAGCCCGCACGCGCCGCCGAGGCCGAGCGCGAGCGCATCGCTGCCGAGAAGGCACGCGAGGAGGAGCGCCGCCAGTTTGCCGCAGCCCAGGCTGCCGAGGAGGCCGCCCGCGCCGAGGCTGAGGCCAAGAAGAAGGCCGAGCAGGAGCGCCTTGCCCGCGAGAAGGAGGAGGCTGCCCGCGAGGCCCAGCGCCGCGCCGTTCCCGCTTCTGACTCCGGTTCGCGCTTCCGTTCGCTGCTCGACCAGATCGCCGCACAGGAGACCGTGCTCAAGGAGAAGAAGGACGCCGAGGACAAGGCCAAGGCCGAGCGCGCCGCTGAGCGCGGTAACCGTCGTGGCGGCAACAACGACCGCCGCGGTGGCCGTCGTAACGATCGCAACGCCTCCGACAACAACTCCGAGCGCAACGCTTCCGAGAGCCGTCCGCACAGCCATCGCACCAACGCCAGCAACAACGTCGCTGCCGGCATGGACTTCCCCAACCCCGACAAGCAGGGCAAGGGTAAGAAGCGCAAGGGCGGTCACAACAACGAAGAGGACCACTACAGCCGCATGGCTCGCGAGGCCGAGGAGTACAGCCGCGAGAAGGTGCTCGAGGAGGCTCGTGCTGCCGTCGAGGAGGCCTCTCGCGAGTCCACCGGTCGCCGCAAGAAGCGCAAGGAGAAGCGCGAGCGCGAGGCTGCCAAGGCTCAGGAGGAGCGCAAGATAGAGGAGGCGCTGGCCCAGGGCGTGAACCCCGAGGACCTCGACGCCATCAAGGTCTCCCAGGGCGTTACCGTCCAGGAGCTTGCCGAGGCGCTCGACGTTCCGGCCAACGACATCATCAAGCGCCTGTTCCTGCTGGGTACGCCGCTCACCATGACGCAGTCCATGTCCGACGACCTCGTCGAGCTCGTTGCCGACGACCTGGGCCGTCAGATCAAGATCATCACCCCCGAGGAGGAGAACACCTTCTCGTTCTACGACGATCCCGCCGACCTCAAGCCGCGCGCTCCGGTCGTCACCGTCATGGGTCACGTCGACCACGGCAAGACGTCGCTGCTCGACGCCATCCGTCACACCGGCGTTGCTGCCGGCGAGGCAGGCGGCATTACACAGGCCATCGGTGCTTCGCAGGTCATGATTAACGACCGCAAGATCACCTTCATCGATACCCCGGGTCACGCCACCTTTACGGCCATGCGTGCCCGTGGCGCCAAGGTGACCGACATCGTCATCCTGATCGTCGCCGCCGACGACGGCGTCATGCCCCAGACGGTCGAGTCGATCAACCACGCCAAGGCCGCCGGCGTACCAATCGTCGTCGCCGTCAACAAGATCGATAAGCCCGGCGCCAACCCCGACCGTGTGCGTCAGGAGCTCACCGAGTACGGCGTCATCCCCGAGGAGTGGGGCGGACAGAACATGTTCGTCAACATCTCGGCCAAGCAGAAGATCGGTATCGACGACCTTCTGGAGACCGTGCTGCTCCAGGCAGACGTTCTCGAGCTCAAGGCCAACCCGGACACCTTTGCCTCCGGCAACGTCCTCGAGGCCAAGCTCGACAAGGGCCGCGGCTCGGTCGCTACCGTGCTTGTGACCCGCGGCACCCTGCACGTGGGCGATACGCTGGTCGCTGGCCTTACCTACGGCCGCGTCCGCGCCATGCTCGACCCCAAGGGTCGCGCCGTCACCGAGGCCGGTCCCTCCGACGCTGTCGAGATCCTGGGTCTGCAGTCCGTGCCCAACGCCGGTGACGAGTTCCGCGTGTTCGAGGACGAGCGCGAGGCTCGCGCCCTTGCCGACGAGCGTTCGCTCAAGGCCCGTATCGAGGAGCAGAGCCGCGTCAAGCACGTCACGCTCGAGAACCTCTTCGAGACCATCGCCGACGCCGAGGTCAAGGAGCTCAACCTGATCATCAAGGCCGACGTCCAGGGCTCCATCGAGGCTCTTCAGGATTCGCTCGACAAGATGGACCAGTCCGAGGTGCGCATCAACACGATTCACTCCGCGGTCGGCGCCATCAACGAGACCGACGTCGTCCTGGCCGACGCCTCCAACGCCATCATCATCGGCTTTGGCGTCCGTCCCGACGGCAAGGCCCGCTCCGCCGCCGAGCGCGAGGGCGTCGAGATCCGTTGCTACGACGTCATCTACAAGTGCCTCGAGGACCTCGACGCTGCCCGCATCGGTATGCTCAAGCCCACCGAGGTCGAGGTCTCCACGGGTACTGCGACCGTCCTGGATACCTTCAAGGTGCCCAAGGTTGGTATCGCCGCCGGTGTCCGCGTCGAAGAGGGCGAGATCGCCGCGACCGATTCTGTGCGCCTGGTGCGCGACGGCATCGTGGTCTTCAACGGTAAAATCGCCTCGATGCGCCACTACAAGGACGAGGCCAAGAGCCTCAAGAGCGGCTCCGAGGGCGGTATTGGCCTGGAGAACTTCCAGGACATCAAGCCTGGCGACACCATTGAGGGCTACCGCATCGACCAGGTTGCCCGTACCGAGTAGGGGGTAGCGCTATGAAGCAAACGCAGGCAACCCGCCGTTTGGGCGAGCAGCTTCGCGAGAAGCTCGGTTATATCCTGCTCTTTGAGGTTTCCGATCCGCGTCTCGACCTGGTCACCCTGACCGCGGTCGAGGTCGCGGTGGACCGTTCGTTCGCGCGCGTGTACGTGTCGTGCGACGCGAGCCGCTACGAGGAGGTCATGGAGGCGCTCGCCAGCGCCAAGGGCCGCATTCGTAGCCTGTTGGCCCGCTCGCTCGATTGGCGCGTCACGCCCGAGCTCGATTTTCGCATCGATCGCTCGACCGATGAGGCCGAGCGCATCACGCGTGCGCTGGAAAACGTTCCCGCCACGCTTGCGATCGAAAAGGACGAGGACGGCTATCCAATAGCGGATGCCGCCCAGGAGGCAGCTTTAGATGAGTAATTCCGCCGACCTCGCATCGTGCGAGTCTGCAGATATTCAGCGACGCATCCTCGAGCTCATCGAGGGTGCGTCCTCCATTGCGATTTCGGGACATACGTCTCCCGATGGTGACGCCCTGGGCTCCGTGCTGGGTCTGGGCTTATCGCTTATGAAGTTTTTCCCCAACAAGGACATTGCCCTGCTGCTGGCAGACGATGACCCGGTTCCGCGCATCTACCGCTTTATGGAGGGCGCTGACCGTCTGGTGCCGGCATCTGCGTATACCGGCAATCCGGACCTGTTCATCTCTGTGGACGTGCCGGTCGTCGAGCGTCTGAATAACTCCGCCGAGGTGCTCCGCCGCTCGGCGCATGTGGTGTGCTTCGATCATCATCCGGCGCGTGAGGAGTTTGCCGAGCTCAGCCTGAGGCGCGTTGAAGCTGCAGCCTGCGCCATGATCATCGACCGTTTCTTGGACAATTGTGGCATTGTCGCACGTGATGGCGTTGCGACCTGCCTGCTGTGTGGCTTGGTTACCGATACCGGCCGTTTTCAGTACCAAAACGCCGATGCCGCCGCGTTCCATGCGGCCTCGCGCCTGGTGGCGCACGGTGCCGATCCGGCGCGCGTTGCGCTCGAGGTCTACCAGAGCATGCGCGTTGAGTTTTTGCACCTCAAGTCCATTGTCATGGGTCGCATTAAGACGGTCGCGCATGGGCGCGTGGCGTATAGCTATGCCTACCAGAGCGACCTTGAGGCCTGCGGCGTCACTTCGGATGAGTGCGACGGCCTGGTCGATGTGGTGCGTTCGGTGATGGGCGTTGAGGTCTGTCTGTTTCTAAAGGGCATCGACGGCGATACCAAGGTACGCGGTAACCTGCGCTCCAAGGGTGACCTCGATGTGTCCGAGATCGCTGCCAACTTTGGCGGTGGCGGGCATCATGCCGCCGCCGGCTTTTCCAACAACGGAACGATTCGCGAGACGCTCGCCGTGGCACTTCCCATGCTGGCCGAGCTGGTGGGGGAGGATCCCGCTTCGGTGACCGTCGAGCTCTAACTTATTGGATGGTACATGGCTCGTCGAACGCCTTCTCAATTGAATATGCTGCTTGCCGTCGATAAGCCGGTGGGCTGCACGTCCCATGACGTGGTCTCGCAATGCCGACGCGCCCTCCATGAGCGGCGCGTCGGCCATGCCGGTACGCTCGACCCCATGGCATCGGGTGTCATGGTTGTGGGCGTGGGTCAGGCCACCCGTTTGCTGGGTATGCTCACGCTCGATACGAAAAACTACGTCGCCGACATTTCGTTTGGCGCCGAGACCAATACCGATGATGCGGAGGGCGAGGCGGTCCGCACGGTGGCTGTTGCCAACGAGCTCCGCGATCCTGCCTATGCTCGTGAGCGCTTGGCCGCCATGCTGGGCCCGCAGATGCAGGTGCCGCCGGCGTTTTCTGCTATCTCGGTCAATGGCGTTCGCGCCTACAAGTCTGCTCGCGAGGGCAATGCGGTGGACCTACCTCCGCGCCCCGTCGAGGTCTATGCCGCCGACCTGATCGCCGTGGGCGGCGAAGGTGATACGTGTGTGTGGACCGTGGCGTTCTCGGTGAGCAAGGGCACCTATATCCGTGCGCTCGC
This sequence comes from uncultured Collinsella sp., assembly GCA_900544995.1. Taxonomy (GTDB): domain Bacteria; phylum Actinomycetota; class Coriobacteriia; order Coriobacteriales; family Coriobacteriaceae; genus Collinsella. The sequence continues at coordinate 4,538 of UQXC01000048.1, forward strand.
TCGCGACCTGGGCCGCGCTTGCGATAGCGCCGCGCATATTTCCGCGCTGCGCCGCACGGCTTCCGGTGTTGTTTCCATTGGCGCTTGTCATGCGGCCGAGGAGCTTTCTCCCGAGTCCGCGGCTGGCTTTGCCCTGGATCCCATTGCGGCCCTGGGCGCCACACGTGTTGACTTGCCGGGCAATCTTGCCGACGACCTGCTCTGCGGCCGACGCATTCCCGTTGAGCGTGCGCTTGCCGATTTCGATTCCTCGAAGGCGCCGTTTGCGTTGGTGCTCGATGGGGGACTCAAGGCGCTCGCCCGCATTGAGGGCGGCCGCTTTGTCATGGAGCACGTGTTTCCGCAGGCAATCGGCGGTGTTCGATGATGTTGTCCGCTCGCGAGCTCGCGCGTGTCTTTTTCGCGGGCGAGTCGGACGAGGCTCGCATCGTTGCTGCCGATACGTTTGATGAGTGTGAGCACTTGGGTGCCGCTTCAATCGCCATTGGCGTGTTCGACGGCGTTCACCGTGGACACCAAGAACTCATCGAAGCGCTTGTCCGTGATGCCCGTGCCCATGGCTGTAAGGCGGTCGTGGTTACCTTCGATCCCGACCCGGACGTTGTGGTGAGCCCTTCGCCCGCTCAAAAATTGATGACGACGGCCGACCGTCTGCATGCCTTGGCTCAAACCGGGGTCGATGCGGTGGTGGCCGTTCCCTTTACGCCTGAGGTTGCGGCACTCGACCATGTCGGTTTTCTCGCACTGCTGTCACGCGTAGTCGACATTCGCTCGATTCGCGTTGGCAGTGACTTTAGGCTGGGTCGTGGCGGTGCTTCTGGTGTTGCCGAGATGCGCTCCTGGGGTTCCGAGCACGGCGTTGACGTGTATGGTCACGACCTGCTTTGCGAGGGCGGTGAGGCCATTTGCGCCACCCGCATTCGTCATGAGCTGGGACAGGGCCATGTGGAGCTTGCTGCTGAGTTACTCGGCCGTCCGTATATGGTGCGTGGCGGTGTTATTCGCGGCCGTCACGAGGGTTCTGGCATGGGCTTTCCCACGGCAAACTTGCAGGTTCCCGACGGCATTCAGGTGCCAGCCGATGGCGTGTATGAGGGTCTGGTGCTGGTCGATGACACCGCGTGGCCCGCTGCCGTGAACGTCGGCCTGCCGCCAACGTATGCTGACGATGCGGCATCTGCGCATCTCGAGGCTAATTTAATTGGTTATACGGGCGACCTGTACGGCGCTTCCGTTTCGCTGGCGTTTACGCGCTGGCTGCGTCCCTCGCGTGTGTTCGATTCGCTGGATGAGTTGATCGCGACCGTCGAGGGTAATATCGAAGATATTCGTCACAACTTGGGCGATCAGGGGGTGAGCATCCGTGATTAGCGATGAGGAAAAAGACCAGATACGCGCTGCGTCTGACCTGGTTGCCATCGTGCAGGAAACGGTCGAGCTAAAGCCTCGCGGCCATGAGTTTTGGGGATGCTGCCCCTTCCATGGCGAGAAGACGCCGTCCTTCCACATTATCCCCGCCACGCAGGTGTGGCATTGCTTTGGCTGCGGCGAGGGTGGCGATGTCTTCACCTATATCATGAAGCGCGAGAACCTGAGCTTTCCCGAGTCAATCCGTTATTTAGCCGATCGCGCGGGTATTGAGCTGCACGATACCGGAGATCGCCGCGAGCGCGGTACCAAGCGTGCCCGCATCTACGATCTGTGCGCCGAGACCGCCCAGTTCTACCACACCATGCTTATGCGCGGTAAGGACGGCCGTCCGCGCGAGTACTTTGCCAGCCGCGGTATGGGTGGCGACGTCTGCCGCCGCTACTGCCTGGGCTTTGCACCGGGCCGTAACGCGCTGGTGTCGCACCTGTCCCAGGCGGGTTTTACCCCGCAGGAGATGATCGACGCCAACGTTGCCGTGAGCCGCGGGCGCGGGCAGCTTGCCGACCGCTTCTACGACCGCGTAATGTTCCCCATCTTTGACGAGCAGGGTCACAACATTGCCTTTGGCGGTCGCATCATGGGTGACGGCCAACCCAAGTATCTCAACACCGCCGAGACGAGTGTGTTCCATAAAAAGCGAAACCTCTACGGTTTTAATTGGGCCAAGGAGTTTATCGTCGCGCAGGATACCGCCATCGTGGTGGAGGGCTATACCGATTGCATCGCCTGCTGGGAGGCGGGGATTAAAAACGTTGTCGCCACGCTGGGCACCGCGCTCACGGAGCATCACGTCAAGACGCTCACTCGCTTTGCCAAGCGCATCGTGTACATGTTCGATGGTGACGCCGCCGGCCAAAAGGCCGCTCGCCGTGCGATTCAATTTATCGAGCAGGATTCTATGGACCTGCGCTGCGTGGTGCTGCCCGACGGCAACGACCCCATGGAGTTCATCACCGCACATGGTGGCGAGGCACTGCAGACGCGCATCGACGCTGCCGAGCCGCTTATGGACTTTGTCTACCGTTCGCTGCAGGAGTCGAGTGACATCACCACGCCGGGCGGTCGCGCTAAGGCGCTGGAAGATGCGCTGACGCTTATCTATCCGTTGCGCAACAGCTATATGATCGACACGTACTTTATCCAGATTGCCGATCTGCTGGGTTTGGATCTGGAGACGGTGCGCGCGAGCTCGGGTCGTGTGTTTCGCGATGTCGCCAAGCGCGAGGATGCGGAACGACGTCGTGAGCAGAACTATGAGCGCCAGCGGGCACAGGCTGAGCGGTCCGGTAACGCGGGCGGTCGGACGTCGGGTTCTCGCGATGCCGGTCGCGGAGCTTGGGCATCGGGCGCGACGCCGCCGGTGTCCGCGCCGGTCGAAGAAGAGCCGTACGACTACGTCCCGCTCGATGCCTATGGTGCTGCACCAGTGGAGGTCGTTGACGACTTGCCGCCGATTGATGTGCCTGACGGTATGTGCTCTGCGCCCGCCGGTGTTCCGGCGGACGCCTCGGCCCCTATGGTTCTTACCGATCTAGAGCGCAAGTCCTTGGCAGGGGAGCGCGAGCTGTTGACGATGCTCACGAGCTACCCTGACCTGTTCCGCACGTATGCCGACCGCATCTGCTCCATCGAGTGGGTCGACCCACGTCACGAGTCCATCGCATGGGCCGTGCTGGCAACGCCGCCGGGAACCGATCCTGCAGCCTGCATGGATGCGGCGCGCTCGGTGTGTCCCGAGGCGGCAACGCTTGTGAGTGCCGGGCGCATCTCGGCGACGAGCAAGCACCCCACCGAGACGAATATCGTTTTTATGCTCGATACGCTCGAGCTCTACACCATCAAGCGCCGCATGCGTGCCGCACAGGCCAAGCTGCGCCAGGACCGTTCGCTCGATGATGAGGCCCGTCGCGCGCTGACCGTGCAGGCCGCGCAGGATTCGCAACGTCAACGCGAACTGCAAAAGTCGATCGGCGGCGTGGCGGACCCGTTCCGTTTGATCGGCCTGGAGGCCGCGGGCACCGAACAAGCCTAGATGTTGTGGTCAACCAGCGTATTCTCGCCTATATCCAGTCTTCTTTTTGGGTATAGACGTGAATGTGTGTGCTAAAGTATTGAGTCCTGTGGACTATGAAGGGAGAATCTGTGCCAAAAAAGACTGAGAGCACGGGTACTGGGCTGGAATCCTACGTTGCAAAGCTCATGGGCAACGGCTCAAACAGGACTTCGGTAACCGAGGACGAGATTCAGGTCGCCCTGAAGGATATCGATGTTTCTGACGAGCAGCTCACCGCGGTGTATTCCGCGCTGCGCAACAGCGGCATCCAGATTATCTCCGCGAGCGGTAACGACGACGCCCCCATGGACGTCGACGGTGACGATACCGATTCTGATACCGACGATTTCGATGACGACGACGAGCACGATTCCGGCTCGCTCGACGATCATGAGCTCAAGATGGCCCGTCAGGCTGACGACGAGATGGGTTCTTCCAAGAACAAGAAGAAGCGCACCGTGCGCACGTCCCGTTCACGCTCCCGCGTGCGTGGCATCGATGCCTCCACGGTGATGCTGACCGGCGACCCGGTCCGTATGTACCTCAAGGAGATCGGCAAGGTCGACCTGTTGACCGCCTCCGAAGAGGTCGATCTGGCTATGAAGATCGAGGCCGGTCTCGAGGCTACCGAGAAGCTCGAGGCTGCCGATGCTGGTGAGCTCGAACTCACGCGTGCCGAGATGCGTCGTCTTACGCGCATTGAGAACGTGGGCCTCGAAGCCAAGCAGGCGCTCATCAGCGCAAACCTTCGTCTGGTCGTCTCCATCGCCAAGCGCTATGTCGGTCGCGGCATGCTGTTCCTGGACCTGATTCAGGAGGGCAACCTCGGTCTGATCCGCGCCGTCGAGAAGTTCGACTACCAGAAGGGCTTTAAGTTCTCCACGTACGCCACGTGGTGGATCCGTCAGGCCATTACGCGCGCTATCGCCGACCAGGCCCGTACCATCCGTATTCCCGTGCACATGGTCGAGACTATCAACAAACTCGTCCGCGTGCAGCGTCAGCTCCTTCAGGACCTGGGCCGCGACCCGACCCCCGAAGAGATCGGTGCCGAGATGGACATGAGCGCCGACCGCGTCCGCGAGATCCAGAAGATCTCGCAGGAGCCCGTGTCGCTCGAGACCCCCATCGGCGAGGAAGAGGATTCCCAGCTGGGCGACTTCATCGAGGACTCCCAGGCTATCGTTCCGCCCGATGCGGCCAGCTTCTCTATGCTGCAGGAGCAGCTCACCCAGGTGCTCGATTCGCTTGCCGATCGTGAGCGCAAGGTTATCGAACTGCGCTTTGGCCTTGTCGACGGACATCCCCGCACGCTCGAGGAAGTCGGTCGTGAGTTTGGCGTCACGCGCGAGCGCATCCGCCAGATCGAGTCCAAGACCCTGGCCAAGCTCCGTCATCCCAGCCGCAGCAGCAAACTCAAAGACTATATCGAAAGCTAGTCAAGCAAGAGGCGCCCTCAAGCACATTCGCTTGGGGGCGCTTTCATGTAGTCGTTGGGATAGCTAGTCTAGTCATTGGGGACGTTCTTGAATGACTAGTCGTTTAAGAACGTCCCCAATGACTAGGTCGGAAAATTTCTTAAAAAAGTTCTTGCCCTGAGCTGATTCGTCCGTATAATAAACTTCGTTGCTTGAGAGCACGCACCTATTCCTCGGTAGCTCAATGGTAGAGCACGCGGCTGTTAACCGCGCTGTTGTAGGTTCGAGTCCTACCCGGGGAGCCAGAATTTTCCAGCCCTTTCTGTTGGGCTTTAAATTCCTCGGTAGCTCAATGGTAGAGCACGCGGCTGTTAACCGCGCTGTTGTAGGTTCGAGTCCTACCCGGGGAGCCAGGCTGTAAAACCCGTCGCTTATGCGGCGGGTTTTTTCATGCCGCGATTGCCGTTCGCGAACGTTACCATATCAACATTTCGTGTCGAGGATGTAATCCTGAGGCCCGCCACCTCAACATGGCGCGGTCGTTGTAGAATATTGCAATGATTGCTCCCACGACATGGTGCCGCGAGCACCAAGAAAAGGAGATTCTTGTGTCTGAGACCATTAACGGCAGCCTGAGCGTCTCGAACGACGTTATTGCCGATATTGCCGGTTATGCCGCGATGACGTGCTATGGCGTTGTCGGTATGGCTGAGCAGCTCCAGGGCGCCGAGAGCGTGCGCCTGCTTGCCGGTCAGCGCCTCCGCAAGGGCGTGCTTGTCTCCGCCGACGAGAACGGCCTTACGGTCGATCTTCACGTCGTGCTCGAGAACGGCGTCAACATGAAGTCCGTCTGCCACAATCTTTCGAGCTCCGTTGCCTTCACCCTGCAGGAGATCGCCCAGATCGATCCCGCCAGCCTTAAGATCGGCATCCATATCGACGCGCTCAAGAGCCGTCTGAACTAGCATCCGAAAACGGAGATTCAAATACCCATGATTGCAAAGACCATTCGCACCTGTTTTCCGATCGCTGCGGCTGCCGTTTCCGACAAGGCCGAGGAGATCAACAAGCTCAACGTCTTCCCCGTACCCGATGGCGATACCGGCACCAACATGTCGCTCACGCTCGCCTCGGTGACCAAGGAGCTCTCTGCCCTTCCCGCCGATGCCGATATGGAGGCCATCGCCGGTGCCATCACCCACGGCTCTCTCATGGGCGCTCGCGGTAACTCCGGCGTTATTACCTCGCAGATTCTTCGCGGCGTGGGCGAGGGCCTTGTCTCTGCCGACGAGCCTATTACGTCCGCCAACATTGCCTTCGCCTTCCGTCGTGCCGTCAAGGTCGCCTTCCAGGCTGTCCGCAAGCCCATCGAGGGCACGATCCTCACGGTCCTGCGCGATGTCTCGACCAAGGCCGATGAGTGCGAGAAGAAGAAGTTCTCGGCCGAGGATGCGCTCGATGCTATCGTCGTCGAGGCGTACCAGTCCGTCGCCCGCACGCCCGACTTGCTGCCCGTCCTCAAAGAGAACGGCGTGGTCGACTCAGGCGCCTTCGGCTTTGCCATCTTCCTGGAGAACTTTGTTGCCGCCGCGCTTGGTCGCAGCACCGTTGTCGAGGATTTCTCCGCTACGTTTGACTCCGCCGGCTCTGCCCGCGATGCCGCTCTTGGCCGCGTTGAGATCGAGGCTAACGACGACTGGGAGGGCTCGGAGTTCCGCTACTGCAACGAGTTTCTCTTTAAGGCCGACGCCCCGTTTGACGAGGACGAATGCCTTAAGTTCCTAGGCTCCATGGGCGACTGTGAGCTGCTCGTGGGCGCCTATCCCGACTACAAGATCCATGTGCACTCCAATACCCCCAACCTGGTGCTCGAGCACATGCTGCAGCTCGGTCAGATCTATGAGGTCTTTATCCACAACATGGAGATGGAGGCCCACGACCGTACCGCTAAGATCCACGAGGATCAGGAAAAGGCCGCCGAGCCCGCCAAGGCGCTGGGCTTTGTCGCCGTTGCCGCCGGTTCCGGCGAGGCCGACATCCTCAAGTCCCTTGGCGTCGACGTGGTCGTCTCCGGTGGCCAGACTATGAATCCCTCGACCGCCGACCTGCTGGGCGCGGTGGACCAGGTCAACGCGACCTCGGTCATCATCTTGCCCAACAACGGCAACATCCGCATGGCCGCTGAGGCTGCTGCCTCAGCCTGCACCGACAAGAAGGTCGCCGTCGTTCCCACCAAGACCGTCCCGCAGGCCTTCTCCGCGCTGTTCGCAGTCCTGCCCGATTCCGAGCTCGAGGATGCCGTCGCCGCCATGGTCGACGCCATCAGCGAGGTCCGCGATGGCGAGGTCACCCGCGCCGTGCGCGACTCCAGTGCCTCTGACGGTTCTCCGATTCACTCCGGTGACGTCATGGGTATCATCGCCGGCTCCATCGACGTGGTCGGCTCCGACGTGAAGCAGGTCACGCTCGACTGCATCAACCGCATGCAGGAGGAAGAGGAGGGCGACGCGCTGACGATTCTGGCCGGCGAGGAGCTGTCCGATGAGGCCTTCCAGGAGATCGTCGACGCCATCGAGGAAGCTCAGCCCGACTTGGAGATTGACGCCCATCGTGGCGAGCAGCCGCTCTATCCCGTGATCTTCTCGATCGAGTAGGCATCTGCCCATGTCCGAGCTCTGCTCCGTGCCGCGCGTCTCGGAGCGCTTTGCCCAGAGCAATGCGCTCGACGAGGATATCGCGCGACTCAAATATGTTTCGGGTAAACGTGAGGAGGCCCTTCGCCGTCTGGGAATTAGGACGGTGGGGGACCTCCTTCTCCATATCCCTCATCGATACCTCGACTTTACCCGTTCGTGGTCCATCGAGATGGCGCCCATCGGTACCGTGTGCACCATCATCGCCACGGTCGACCGCATCGTCCAAAAGCAGCCGCGTCCGCGCATGCAGGTGACCGAGGTATCGCTGGTGGACGAGACGGGCGTGTTGCAGGTCGCCTTTTTCCGCCAGCCCTGGATTGCCCAGCAGCTTAAACAGGGCGACCGCCTGGCCGTGATGGGCAAGGTCGAGTTTGCCTACGGTTTTAAGCAGATGGCCTCGCCGCACTTTGAAAAGCTCGATGACGGGCGTGCTGCGGGCACCATCCTGCCGGTCCATTACGTGAGCGATGGCGTGAGCCAGGCGTGGATGCGCCGCATCGTAAGCGGCGCGCTCGAGGTCGTCGGCAATCCGTTCGATCCCATTCCGGCACCGCTGCGCGTTAAGCGTCGCCTGATGAGCAATGCCCGCGCGCTGCGCTCAATCCATTTTCCATCGAGTATGGCAGAGCGCGACATCGCGCGTCGTCGCTTGGCCTACGAGGAGTGCCTCTACCTGCAGCTGGCGCTGCGCCTGCGCAACGACGGCAGCCTGGTCGATGTGGTTCCCTATGCCCACACCGCGGGCGAGCACCTGGCCACGCTTAAGCAAGCCTTGCCGTTTTCGCTGAGCGACGAGCAGGAGGCCGCGTTCCAAGATGTCCTGCGCGATATGTGCGATAGCGGGCGCGTGATGAACCGCCTGCTGCTGGGCGATGTCGGTACCGGTAAGACCGCCGTTGCCGCCTGCGCGCTGGCTGTGGCTGCCGATAGTGGCACGCAGGCCTGCGTTATGGCGCCCACGGGCGTGCTGGCGCGCCAATATGCCGATAAGACCGGCCCTCTGCTCTCGCAGGCTGGCATGTCCTGGGCGCTTCTGACGGGTGCCACGCCGGCCGCAGAGCGCGAGCGCATCCATGTGCAGCTGGAATCGGGCGAGCTTGACGTGCTCTTTGGCACCCACGCGGTCCTTTCGGATAACGTTGCATTCAAGCATCTGTCGCTCGTGGTCATCGATGAGCAGCACCGGTTTGGCGTCGGCCAACGTAACGCCCTGCGCGCCAAGGGCCCGGGTGCCGATTTGCTCGTTATGACGGCGACGCCCATCCCGCGTACGCTGGCGCTTTCGGTCTACGGCGATCTGGATACGAGCATCATCCGCTATCGGCCCGTCCCTGGCGCTGGCGTGTCGACACGCGTGCTCACCGAGTCGAGCCGTGACCTCGCCTATGGCGCCATTCGCGAGGCGCACGAAAAGGGTCAGCAGGCCTACGTGATTTGCCCGCTCGTGGAGCCGAGCGATTCGGCCGATGAGCTGGAGGACGTGCCCGGTATTGCCCGCGACGACGAGGGCCGCGTGACGGTCCCCGTGCCGCTGCACGATACGGCGACCGAGCTCGATCGCCTGCGTCTTGCGTTGCCGGGGCTTACCGTCGAGCGCCTTCACGGCCGCATGCCGGCGGGGGAGAAGGATCGGGTCATCGATGCCTTCAAACGTGGCGAGATCGACGTGCTCGTCTCGACCACGGTGGTCGAGGTAGGCGTCGACGTGCCCAATGCCACCGTCATGGTTATCGAGAACGGCGAGCGCTTTGGTTTGGCTGCCTTGCACCAGCTGCGCGGTCGCGTGGGCCGTGGCAGCGTGTCGGGCACGTGCCTGGTCATGACGCACTCCAAGGGCAACGGCGGCGCTTCGGCAGCGCAAGATCGCCTGCAATCGCTCGAAAAAACCTCGGATGGCTTTACGCTCGCCCAGATGGACTTGCGTCTGCGCCACGAGGGCGAAATCCTGGGGTACCGCCAGCATGGCGGTGTGACCCTGCGCTTTGTCGACCTGGATGCCGACGAGGAGCTGATCGAGTGGGCCCATTTGGACGCGGTCGAGCTCTTGCGGTATGCTTGCACCCTTGACTCCGTGGCGACGCGTCCCTTGCGCGAGGCGGTCGCCATGCGTTATCGACATATCTTTAAGGAGGTCAGCGGAGGATGAGAATCATCGGCGGCGAATGGCGCGGTCGTAAGATCGAGGAGCCCCGTGGTCGCGATGTCACCCGCCCCACGACTGATCGCGTGCGCGAGGCGTGCGCATCTATGGTCATGTCGGCATTCGATTTCGATTTGGACGAGGTTCGTGTGCTGGACGCCTTTGGCGGCTCCGGTGCCTTAGGGTTAGAGATGCTCTCTCGTGGGGCCCGCTCGCTCACGACGTTTGAGATCGATCGCAACGCCGCGCGGCTCATTACCAAGAATATCGAGTCGCTCTGCCGTGACCGTGCGCGTTGGCGTGTGGTCACGGGCGACATGCTGGCAAGTGCCTCGCGCGGTCGTGTACCGGGCGGCCCCTTTGATTTGGTCCTGCTCGACCCGCCCTATGCTTTTGGTGCCGAGCCGGTCGAGGAAATGCTGCAGAACCTGGCTCAGCAGGGTCTGCTTGCGCCTGGCGCTTATGCCCTGTTTGAGCATGCCTCCGCCGATGCGGGCGCGCATCCGGCAGGCTTTGAGACTGTACGTGAGAAGCGCTACGGCATTACCTCGGTCGACCTGCTTCGTTGGGTCGGCGATGACGACGGTGAGGACGATAGTGCCGTCACCGATGCCGATAACAACGATGCCACGACGTTTCAGGAGGACGCCCATGAATGACACCATCAACCGCGTGATCGTCCCGGGCACCTTCGATCCCATCACGTTTGGCCATATCGATGTGATCCGCCGCGCCCGCCGCATCTTTCCCAGTGTGATCGTCGCTGTTGCAGAGTCGCAGGGTAAAAACGGTGTGGGCACCACGTTTATGCTCGATGAGCGCGTGGCGCTGGCCCGCGAGGCGCTCGGTAATATCGACGGCGTCGAAGTCCTGCCCTTTACCGGCCTCTTGGTCGACTTCGCTCGTGAGCAGGGGGCGGGGGCCGTGGTCAAGGGCCTGCGCGCCATGACCGACTTTGAGTATGAGCTGCAGCAGGCCGACCTTAACTATCGCCTGGATAGCGAGCTGGAGTCCATCTTTGTCATGAGTGCGCCGCAGTACGGCTATATCTCGAGCTCGGTCGTTCGCCAGATCGCCTCGCTCGGCAGTGACGTATCGACGTTTGTCCCGTCCAACGTGGTCGAAGCGCTCAAACATCGCTTTTCGTGACGTTTCTTATTGCCTGGTGGCATGTGGTAAACTAGCACGATGATATGTTACCTATGAAAGGAGACCGGATGCCGGGCGAGAATTTTCCTGGCGATAGGATCGTCAGCTTGGTCGATGAGCTCGAAGGGCTGATCGAGGAAGCCAAGCCGCCTTTCGGCAAGAACGCTCAGTTCAAGGTCATCGACGCCGACGTGTTCTTCAACATCCTCGACGAGATCCGCATGAGCTATCCCGAGGAGTGGCAGAAGTCCCGCCGTATCCTTAAGGAGCGCGAGGAGCTTATGGCTTTTCCCGCCCCCCCGGCCGACTCCCTCACGGTAACGCTC
>UQXC01000049.1 GCA_900544995.1 uncultured Collinsella sp.
CATCGATAAGCTTGACCGGGTCGGCAAAGGCCGGATCGTCCGCCGCAACCTCGACCTGGGTGAGCACGGTGGCGACACCCTTGTCGATATTGCGGTCGAGCATTTCCTCGCGCAGGGCGTTTTGCAGGTCATAGCCAATGTAGCCCTGGCTCATGGCGCCGCAAACGGACAGCGGGCAGGGAATGTACTTCTGAGGATTAGAACGCGTGAGCTCGGCCATCGCGTTGGCGATCATGCCCACCTGGGGGCCGTTGCCATGCACGACGACGACCTCGTTGCCTTCCTCGATCAGGTCGACAATGGCCTTGGAAGTCGTCTTGACGGCCTCCATCTGCTCGAGAAGGTTGGCGCCGAGGGCGTTTCCACCCAAGGCGACAACAATACGCTTAGCCATTTCTCAGCCCAGCTTTAGGCCTGGAACCAACGGGCGGTGTTGCGCTCGTCGAGGGCCTTGAGGGCGGCGGCGGGATCGGCAACCTTCTGCAGGAACATCATGGCAGCGATGGCGTACGGCTTGTAGCTGGCCTCCTTGTACATACCCACACGGTGCATATCGAAGACGTCGGCGTTGACCTCGCCGTGCTCGCAAGAGACACCGGAGATGTCGGCGGGCAGCGGATGCATAAAGATGGTGTCCTGGCCGTTGGCGGTCTTCTCCATGAGCTCGGTCGTGGAGCACCAATCCTGATGCGTAGCGTTCTGGGCGAGCAGCTCCTTCTCGAGCGCGGCGATGCCGGCGTCGTCGCCCTCGGCGTACAGGTTGGTACGCTTCTCCATGGCGGCAAACGGAGCCCAGCTCTTGGGAATCACGATGTCGGCGCCCTCGAAGGCCTCGGCCATGGTGTTGACCTGCTTAAAGGTGGTGCCGGACTCGGCGGCGTAGCCCTTGGCGCGCTCGACGACCTCGGGCATGAGGTCGTAGCCCTCGGGGTGAGCCAGGGTGACGTCCATGCCAAAGCGGGGCAGCAGGCTGATCAGCGACTGCGGGCAGGACAGCGGCTTGCCGTAAGAGGGCGAATAGGCCCAGGTGACGGCAACCTTCTTGCCCTTGAGGTTCTCAAGGCCGCCAAACTCGTTGATGAGGTAAAGCATGTCGGCAGAGGACTGCGTGGGGTGATCGGAATCGGACTGCAGGGAGATGAGCGTGGGACGGTGATCCAGAACGCCATCCTTGTAGGCCTGCTGCACGGACTCGGAGACCTCGGCCATGTAGGCGTCGCCCTTGCCGATGTACATGTCGTCGCGGATGCCGATGACATCGGCCATGAAGGAGATCATGGTAGCGGTCTCGCGGACGGTCTCGCCGTGAGCGATCTGGGACTTCTTCTCGTCCAGGTCCTGCAGCTCAAGGCCGAGCAGGTTGGCGGCCTTAGAGAAGGAGAAGCGTGTACGGGTGGAGTTGTCGCGGAACAGGGAGACGGCCAGGCCCGAGTCGAAGATCTTGGACGAGACGTTGTTCTCACGCAGCTCGCGCAGTGCGTCGGCGACGATGTAGAGCGCCTTGAGCTCATCGGTGGTCTTGTCCCAGGTGTGCAGGAAGTCGCTGCCGTACATACCCTTAAAATCGAGGCCGTTCAGCTGCTCGACGAGCTCGGTAAACTTAGCGTCCATGGAAATGTCCTTTCTAAAGATGAAACGATCGCAATGAGTAGATGTGCTCCGGCATGCGCGTGTGACTAGAACATACAGAGCACCATGACGAGGACCCGCCACCGTTGAGGAAGCATGGAAGATAACGACTGCGGGCCCCAAGTCAACAGGAGGTGCCGGGGGCATAGGCTGTCCCCGGCTCAACAAGATCGAGGAATGGGACTAATCGATCTTGTTGTTGGTCAGACCGGCGCGGAACACGGTGGCGTCGCCATCGGCCTTGCTCGGATCGTAGAGGTTCAGGGCAGCCACGTACATGGCGGCAGCGGTGACCAGGTCGTCCTTGTAGGTGACCTCGTTGGGAGCGTGAGCCTGAGACTCGGCACCCGGGCCAAAGCCCACGCAGGGGATGCCGTAGCGGCCCTGGATGGAGACGCAGTTCGTGGAGAAGGTCCACTTGTCGCACAGCGGGCGACCGGTGCGCTTGTCCATGCTGGGCTCGCAGCCGATGCGCTCATCACCGAACATGGCCTTGTGGGCGTCGACGAGGGCCTTGACGTGCGGAGCGGTCTCCTTGTTGATCCACGTGGGGAAGTAAGCCTCGGTCTCGTAGACCTCGCCGGTCCAGGACGGACGGTCGTACATGTACATGGAGACCTTCACGTCGTCGCCGTACTTCTTGGCGGCCGGCAGGTTGCGGATCTCGTCCAGGCAGGACTCCCAGGTCTCGCCGGCGGTCATGCGACGGTCGATGGAGATGGCGCAGGAGTCAGCGACGGCGCAGCGGCTGGGGCTGGTGTAGAAGATCTGGCTGACGGTGCAGGTGCCGCGGCCCAGGAAGCGGGCGTCCTCGAAGTGCTCGGGGTTGTACTTGGGGTCGAGCATCTTGACGAGGCCCTTGATGTCGGTCGACTCGTCGCAGCCGTTGTTGTTGAGAGCGCGGACGTCGGCGATGATGTCGGCCATCTTGTAAATGGCGTTATCGCCGCGGTCGGGAGCGGAGCCGTGGCAGGAGGTGCCGTGAACGTCGACGCGGATCTCCATGCGACCGCGGTGACCGCGATAGATGCCGCCGTCGGTGGGCTCGGTGGAAATGACGAACTCGGGCTTAATGCCGTCCTTGTTGTAGATGTACTGCCAGCACATGCCGTCGCAGTCCTCTTCCTGGACGGTGCCGACGACCATGATCTTGTAGCCCTCGGGGATGAGGCCCATGTCCTTCATCATCTTGGCAGCATAGGTAGCAGAAGCCATGCCGCCCTCCTGGTCGGAGCCGCCGCGGCCGTAGATAATCTCGTCGGTCTCGTAGCCCTCATAGGGATCGGCATCCCAGTTCTCGATGTTGCCGATGCCGACGGTATCGATGTGGGAGTCGATGGCGATGATCTTGTCGCCCTCGCCCATAAAGCCCATGACGTTGCCCAGGCCGTCGACCTTGACCTCGTCATAGCCAAGGCTCTCCATCTCGGCCTTGATGCAGGCGACAACCTCACCCTCCTCGCAGGACTCAGAGGGATGGGAGATCATAGCGCGCAGGAAGCGAGTCATATCAGCACGATGAGACTCAGCCGCAGCCTTAATGGCATCAAAATCGAGTTCCTTAGTCATAACAGTTAACCTTTCTACAAGGGTTTACCTACAGGTTGATTTCTTTCAGATAGATCACTTGTGCCAAGCAGCGTGAGGTCGAGTACCCGGCAAGCAAGTAAACGTAGGGTGGCGGAGCATATGTTTGCTCCGTCGCGAGTTCCGCACGAGCCGGAGAGCACTTAATGTGCTCTCCGTGCGAGCAGGACTGTCCGAGCAGGGAGTAAACATATGCTCCGCAACCCGGACAGGTTAGGCTCGCTAGCAGGTCGGATACTCGCCCTCCCAGACGATGCGACGGTACTGATCCGGATCCGTGTCACCTTCCGTGGAGAAGCAGAGCACGGAGCTCGTCTTGTCCAGGCCGATGAGCTCCTTGAGCTCGGCGTACTCGGGATCGAGCATGAGGGTCTCGACCAGGCCGGTGGTCACCGCGCCGGACTCGCCGGAGATGACGCGCGGGTCGCCCTTCTCGGGAGCGCCCAGGGTGCGCATGCCGCGAGCGGTGACCCAGTCGGGGCAGGACACGAAGGCGGTGGCGTGGTTGCGCAGGATATCCCAGCCCAGAATGTTGGGCTCGCCGCAGCACAGGCCGGCCATAATGGAGGGCATGTCGCCGTCCACGATGCGCGGGTCGCCGTCGCCGGCGGCAGCGCCCTTGTACAGGCAGGCGGCAGGAGCGCACTCGACCACAACGAAGGTGGGCGGGTTATCGGGATACAGGTTGGTAAAGTAGCCCACCACGGCGCCGGCGAGCGAGCCTACACCAGCCTGGACAAAGACGTGCGTCGGGCGGTTGATGGCCATCTCGCGCAGCTGCTCGGCAGCCTCGGAAGCCATGGTGCCGTAGCCCTCCATGATCCAAGACGGGATCTTCTCGTAGCCCTCCCAGGCGGTGTCCTGAACGATGACGCCGCGCTCGCAGGCATCGGCCTCGGCGGCGGCCATGCGCACGCACTCGTCGTAGTTGACCTCTTCGATGGTCACCGTGGCGCCCTCGGCGGCAATGTTATCGAAGCGGGGCTTGGTGGAACCCTTGGGCATGTGCACGACGGCCTTCTGACCCAACTTGTTGGCAGCCCATGCCACGCCGCGGCCATGATTGCCGTCGGTGGCGGTAAAGAAGGTGGCCTGGCCAAAGTCCTTGGCAAGCTGATCGGAGGTCAGGTAATCGAAGGTGCACTCGGCAACGTCCTTGCCGGTCTCGTCGGCAATGTAATTGGCCATGGCAAACGAACCGCCCAGAACCTTAAAGGCGTTGAGGCCAAAGCGATAGCTCTCGTCCTTAACGCACAGGTTGGACAGGCCCAGGCGCGCAGCCTGACCGTCCAGGCGGGCAAGCGGAGTGACGGTATATTGAGGGAACGACTGGTGGAAGGCGCGGGCCTTCTTCACGTGGTCGAGGCTCATGATTCCCAAGTGCTTGTCATCGCTCTTGGGCATCGTGTTGCCCGCCCACTGGATCTTATCGGCCATACGGTGAACTCCTTAAGTCCTCTCTTGCCGGCCCCGCATACGCGTTTCAGCCCATTCCCATTCATGCGACTGAACTTTTATGTGGATGCCAAACAAAAAGTTTGTTAGCACTGTTCTATCACACATTTTGATTGATAAACCTAACAAATTGTTTGTTGCCGTAATCGGTACCTTTTCGCCGCCGAACGGTTACATAACGCAGCGACGCTTTCGTTATTTGCGAACAGGTGTGGTTTATGGCAAAGTGAGCCCAAACTAATTGTTAGGAAGGCACCCATGACCCCCGCACAGATTGAGTTTTACAAGCGCCTTGCACACGGCCTGGCGCTCCAGTTTGGCCCCAACTGCGAAGTCGTCGTCCACGACCTGGAAACCGAGGACGTGGACCACTCCATCGTAGTGATCGAAAACGGCCACGTCAGCGGGCGCAAACTGGGTGACGGCCCCAGCCATATTGTGTTTGAGTCCATGCACGAGGACATCACCGACGTGCACGACCGCGAGCCATACCTCACCAAAACCACCGATGGTAAGCTGCTCAAGTCCTCGACCATCTTTATCCGCAACGACGAGGGCAAGCCCGTCGGCATTTTGGGCATTAACTTTGACATTACGCTCATGAAGGCTTTTGAGCGCTCGCTCGATGCCTTTACCGGCACCGGCTCCACGGGCTACACCGAGCCCGAGCCCATTACCAAAAACATCGGCGACTTGCTCGAAGATCTGCTGCGCGAGTGCGAACAATACGTGGGCAAGCCCGCAGCCCTTATGACCAAAGATGAGCGCATTCGCGCCATCGGCTACCTCGACCGTCGCGGCGCCTTCCTCATCTCCAAGTCGAGCGAACGCGCCTGCGAGTTCTTTGGCATCTCTAAGTACAGCTTCTATAGCTACCTCAACGAGGCAAAGGCTGCCGCCGGCGACAAGTAAGCAACTCGGCCGGATCGCCCCTCCCCTTTTGGGCGTGAGTTCCAAAATGCACGAATCCAAGACTCGGCCGCAGGGCAAGTTCCATATAATCGATGAGATAGACGGTTCGAAAGGATGGAACAAGATGGGGTCGAGCAACGCATCACGCAACGGCCGCGGAGGCTTCGCTTCTACCGCCAGGCATGCGAAACGCGCGTTTGACGAGGGCGAAGACGATTTGTTTGCGTTGAGCCTCGACGACGTGATGAGCGACCGCCCTTGGACCGCCGATGAACTCATGAGCGGCGGGGCTCGCTCGACAGGCCCAAAGCCCACGTCGGCCGCTGCTCCCGCCCCGGCCACTACGCCCGCGCCGGCATCCGTGCCCGCAGATGACTTTGCCACCCGTCCCATCATGCAGGCACCGCGCCAGGCCGCCCCTTCGCCCCGCCCCACCAGCGATCCGTCCGAGACGGCGGCGTTTCTTGCCGCGGCGGCACGGCGCCATGCGCACAGCAGCACACCCACGTATGCCACCCCGCAGCAGCCAACACACGCGGCTCCCGAACCCCAGCCCGAACCCGAGCTCGAGCCGCCCGTTATGGATCTGGACGACCTCGCCAACCGCCAGTTTGCCTTCGATTCCTGGGCAGCGGCCGACCTGGACGAAACCTCGGCCGGCATGCCGGCGCTCAATATTCCGGTCAACCCGCTGTTTGCAGCGGCCGAGGAGCGCGACTCCGATTACAACGAAACAACAGCGCACGATGATCGCTTTGATGCTGCGCCCCGCGCCTCCCGCATTGAGACCGAGAGCTACGGATCCGCATCGAGCGCATACGATAACGGCCCGTTTGCCGACGCGTCCGCTCCCGAGTGCAGCAAGACCAGCGTAAAGGCTGCATCGACATCGTCGTATACCCGTGGCACCGACGACGAGCACTTTGCCGACTACTACACCGAGGAAGAGTCGCCGCGCTTCTCTGAGTTTCCCCAAGCGGCAAAGATCGTCTTTATCGCGATTATCGTGGCCTTGCTCGGCGTGATCGCATTTGAGGGATTTCAGCTATTCCGCGGCCCCACCGCGTCCGAATCGGCAACGCAGCAAAAAGAGGACGACAACCAGTACCTGGACATCAACACCCTCAAGGGCGACCCCAACGACGGAGACGAGTAGTGGGGGCTAAGGGAGGGCCGGAAGAGCCGGCGGCACGTTACGGCTCCAAAAGCCCTGCCATAAAGATGGGCAGATACAGCACGTCACCATCGCGGTGAAGATTACATTCCGCAAGTACCAGGGCGCGATCGATTCCGTAGCCCTTCGTTGCCAGTGCGTTATCGAGCGCCGCGTGGGACTTAAAGCTCTTGCCCGATTTGACCTCGATGGCGAGCACTTCCCCATCGAGCGTCTCTTCCACAAAATCGAGCTCACCGACCTTTTTGGACGTAAAGTAGCGCAATCTAAATCCATGGGCTTTGAGCTCTTGGGCAACGAAGCCCTCGAATGCCGCCCCCATGTTCATGCCAAAGGCGCCCTCTGCTTCTCCATCAAAAACGCCTTGAGCGACCCTTTTGGAATACGACGACATGAGCATTCCGGTGTCCAGGTAAAACAGCTTGAACAGATTTCGTTGCTCCCCCAATAAAAGGGGTGCCACGGGTGCCGTTACGTTATACACGGGAAGCGCGACATCCGCCTCCGACAACCAGAGAAAATGATCTGTCACCTGCAAAAAACGTTTGACACCGTTAATCGACGACAGCTTGAATCGCTTGTTTTTGGAGCCGGCCTCGCTGGGAATCAAATCATAGATATCGCGAATAACCAAGCGTAGCTCGGGCGGAGCGTACTTTGCGATGTCATCGCGATACAGGGCGTGAAGATCGCGGTGGATGTTTCGAACCTCGTCGACATTGCGCGTCGCCAAGAAGGAATTGACCGCGTCGGGCATGCCTCCCACCACCACATACTGATGGAACAGATCGAGCAAGCGGTCATACAGGTAGCCGGGAAGCTCCCCCTCATCCTTTAGACAGCCTCTGAGCATGTCAAACACGCTGGCACCAACGCCATTTGCCCAGCAAAACTCCTCAAAGTCGAGCGGGTACATCTGGACCTGCTCGACATACCCCACCGGCAGGGAATCGATGCCCTCGAGTTCAACGCCAAGGAGCGATCCGGTAAGGATGTATCGAAAGTCGCCGCGCTGGACCAGGTATTTGATAAACGTCACCACATTGGGGCATCGCTGCACCTCGTCGATAACCACGACGGTTTTGCTGGCAACCATCGGCTGCGTCGCAGCGATAGACATGCGCATAAGAAGGTCGTCCGCGCTTTTTGCCGCCAAAAATGAATCGCGCACGGACGCGTCGGCGATAAGGTCGAACGTCACGACATTTTCGAATGATTCGCTTGCAAACGCGTTGACCAGATATGACTTTCCCACCTGCCGGGCGCCCTTGACCAAAAGAGCCTTGTTAGGCGACGAGGCAAGCCAAGATTCAAACTGTGCTTTCGCTTTTCTCTGTAGCATAAGCGCACCCCTTATTACGTGCTGTTTTAGCATTAGGATACACTTTTCCGTGGTTGTTAGGTGCTTATTTCGACACTTTTCCGAGTTTTTAAAGTGTGTATTACGACACTTTTCCGTACTTTTACGCGGGATATTTCGACACTTTTTCGAATTTAAACCTAACAGCAGCCGGCGAAATCAAGCGCCGCTTGCGCGTCATTTCGCAGGCGGCGCTTGATTTCCGTCCACGCGCGCTGATAGACTCCATCGTGCCCGCAAGGAGCGGGCGCGTTTTATCCAGAGTCGGGGTAGAGAGTTGGCTCCACGATCCCGACGCCAACCGGCCAAGAGGCACGGTGGCCCTGCCAACATCGATGAAAGGAGTCCGTATGGACAATTTCTCTGTGCGCAGCGAGCGCAACTTCCACAATCTGGCAGCCAAGCCAAAACGAATGCATCTCCTGGACGGGCCGAGCGGCTATGCCTCGGCCATGGTCAAGAGCAGTCTCTCCCACCAGATGCGCTTTACTGTGCAGGCGCTCGAGGAAGAGCTCTGCGCTGCTGGCAACCCACATGTGTTGCAGATCAAGCTGCTCGGAGATGACTCGCGCGAGCCGTCGAGTTGGAAGCTGTTTGCAGACGGCACGTGCATTGCGGACGGATCCGGTGCCTTTGTCCGTGAGTGTTTCTGCGAGGGTGCAGAGGTATTTCTGGGCCTGTGTCGTGGTGCCGTGCACGCGGCTGAGCTGCG
Organism: uncultured Collinsella sp.; assembly: GCA_900544995.1. Lineage (GTDB taxonomy): Bacteria > Actinomycetota > Coriobacteriia > Coriobacteriales > Coriobacteriaceae > Collinsella. The sequence goes on from UQXC01000049.1 coordinate 8,830, forward strand.
CCAGTGGAGCCAGAGGGAGTACGAGCTGTTGAGTGCCGCGCGCGGGATTGCAATGGCATAAACGAGAGATCTCGGCAGTGTCACTAACGAGCAGAATCGATTTTGGCAATCAAGTCGTTCGTCCATGCCACGGCATCATCGACAGTCGGCAAAACGTTAAGTCCTTCCGCCTGGGAGAAATACAGTGGATCCCAGCCCACTCCCCTCGAGATCATTGGAGGCCACTCCTGCTCCGCACGATACGCAAAGAGCCTGATACAGACCTCTCGAGTTTTTAGGTAATCAATTTCCCCGTTGGAAATTGCAATCTGGAGATCTATCAGATCATGGGCGCGCTCGCTGCCGGGGCTGCTCGCAGCATGAAGTTTTTGGGCAATCTGATGCTCGAGCCTCATGCACGGAACCGGCCCCGGTTCGGGAAACCCGAGACCTTTCAATATTGCCGCAGCTTCAGGCGAGGAAACCATATCGGGATCGTCGGCGTCGCCGATTTCGTTATGACCGACCTCAAGCGGCAGCGTCATCCACGATTTACCATTGTAGGCAATCTTGATTTCGAACGGACGCATGACGTAAGCAGTTGGAATTCCCTTCGGAGATGCGGGCTCCCTCGGAACAATGGCACCCGAGAATCCGTTCCAGCCTATAGTGAGCGAATCTTCAAGCTTCGTCATGTAATCGTTCAGTGAGGATGCCCTAGCGGTATCGAGGTCGCGCGAGAACCGCGTGACATCCTTCCTAAAGCGAATCTTCAGGGCATTTCCACCCTTTGCGGCTCCATCGGGTAGCATCTGCCCAACAACAACGGCCGCAATGAGCCTTTTAACACGGCCCGGTTCTTCGCCCAAATCAGTGCAGAGTCGGTCTATCGCTATGTCAAGGTTACGTCTGCTGGTTGGCTTCTTGACTTCCTTCACGACAGCTCCTTCATCAGTCTCTCATGCTCATTGGAGGTAATAAGGCCCTCGGCTTGAGCGTGCTTGGTTGCCTCGATGAGGCGTTCGGTCATAACGGACCCCTTACAAGCCTCAATCGCATCAGCAACGCATTGAGAAGGGATTCCTTCATAGAACGTCGTTTTCGCATTCTCTGGAGCGGACACTGTTTTTACCCAAGCTGGCAGTTTGCGGCGAACACGCTTTGGTGTTGCCACGGTCACGGCACGAGGATCAACAAGTGCAAGTGCGTGCATAGACAGCACTGATTCGCCCCACAGGAAACCCTCGTCACCAACAAGAGCCACTGCCTCCGCAAAGACGTCACGGGGCGTCGGAACCCATTGGGTGAGCTTGTACACCCCATGTCCTCGGCGCATCAATTTCCCAGTGGCGCACCATCGGCTCAGTTCTCCGGTGGTTACGCCAATCTCGCGTGCCTGCGCAGCAGTCACGATGCCGTAGTCATCTGCCGCCAGTTCGAATATTTCATCAAAGTGTTTCATGTCAAAAGACTAACACTTTTGTATGTCTTTTGACATAGACATGGTCTTAATCAAGCATTAGAGATCTATTTAAATTCGTATAGCATTGCAATCGTCCTCTCTGAATTCGAAGTCCGCGCCGACAGCATGCGGAAGTAAAAAGTACCGGCAAGAACGATATCGAATGAAATCGCTCCCGCTGGCATATATCTTACCATATAAACGAACACGTGTTCGTTCTTATCAATTATCGATTTATCACACGCTCGCTTTAGCCGCTGTCCGCGCGAATCGTCTAGCCGATAGCTCTTCGCCGACAGCGCGTGCATCGCAAGCGGCTCGGGCACCTTTGCCCGCGAGTGCTTCTGCGAGGGAGCCAAAGTGTCTCTGGATCTGTGCCGCGACGCCGTGCGCGCGGCCAAGCTGCCCCAGTGGAGCCAGAGGGAGTACGAGCTGCTGAGCGCGGCGCGCGGGATTGCGGGGATGTAGACAGTGCTGGGCATCATGCCGCGTCGGCCTTATCGAGACCTATACGGTATGACGACTAAATTAACGCCCGCCCCATGCAATCAACCGTTCGCATAATCAAATTTGTTGCTCAACAAATTTGCAGGTAGCGTCAGTAGAATTGGTTGGTGGAAGGTTTATCGAAGGTTCGCTGTCGTTGCAGCGAGCCCAAAAGAAAGGGACTATCGTGTTTTTTCGTTTACCCGAACTGATCATCATTCTTATCTTTTTGCTGCCGTTCGTAGCCAACATCCTTGGCGTCTCAGAGCTCATCAGGATCGCCAAGGCAAAGGGCCACTATACTGACGGCGCAGGACTCCTCTGGTTTATCGGTCTTTGCGGCACAGCGCTCATGCTGGGTCTCATCGTATGCGCCCTGCCCGATCGAGGCATCCCCGCGACCCGGACGTCTTATACACGCAATGACGATACCCTGCCCGAGGTGTAGTCATGTCCAAGTACAAGGTTATTTATCGCGACGACAACCTAAGCTGGCAGGAGCTATGCCCCGTAAGGATGCTTGCCATCCAGGTTGCGCGCGACACCGAGACGGGCACTTGCTTTCTTCAAACTAAACTCGTTAACGTGACAAGCCAAACAATCAGTCGTATTGAGTTCACCATCGATTTAACGGGCGAGGATGGAAAAACGGAGTCGGTCGACTTTGCGCTTCTGGATGCCGACCTCCCGGGCGGCGAAATCCTTAGACCGCAAGCAAAGAAGATCGAGCTGTCGGTCATTGCCGGCGCAAAGGCTACCGTGACAAGAGCCGACAACCAGTGCGACTTTGGCACGGCAATCGAAATTGACAGCCCCAAGCCGCTCGCGCTCAATGAAGACGAAGAATCTGAGCGCATTGTGCAGCTCCTGGAAATGGAGGCGCAGCCGGACAAATGTGCGAATGCCCACACTGACCATGACGGATGGTGGCAATGTGGCTGCGGAGCCGTCAATATTGCGCGCAAAGACTGTTGGGACTGTGGGGCGAAGCACGAAAAGCTGACCGACCTCGAAAGCGCATCCTTCCTGGAAGAGTCGCGAAAAGACAGGCTTTATAGGACCAGCAAAGAGATGCTCGAATCCCTTAGCGTCTCGCTGCTGCAGCAGGCCAAAGAAAACTTTGAGGAGCTTGCCGAGCTGGGATACAAAGATTCTGCGGAACGAGTCATCGAGGCAGAGCAGTGTATCGCGACATCCCATGAGAAAAAGAAGAAGCGGCTGAAATGCGCTGCAATCGTGGGCGCAATCGTTGCTGTCGGTCTGGTCGCGTTCTCTCTCTTTGGCCTCACACAGACAAAGACGAAGCAAGCCGAAATCAGAAATGCCCAAATTGGCCAGACTGTCGAACTTGGCACGTATTCGGGTGAGCTGCCTGCCTATAAAGGCACGTCCGTCGAGGGGAAACCGATTAAGTGGATCGTCGTCCACAAGGATGGCGACAGGGCCCTTCTCATGACTGAGCAGATCATCGATTCGAAAGCGGTCGATGAGGATGGCGACGTATCGGATTTTGCGTATAGCTCGCTGTATAAGTATCTGAACGCCGACTTTAAGAATCATGCGTTTTCGAGTGCCGAACGAGCTCTGCTGAAGGACGACGTTAGCCTTCCGAGCACCACGGAGTTAGATACCTACGTTTCCGACGATGACATCTTGGAAGCGACGCCGATCGATACGGTATCCGAATCAAAGTGGTGGACTTCGACCATAGAAGAATATGAAGACGATGACTGGGATTGGCTTTGGGACGACGAAGATGACTGGGACTATTCCGATAGCGACGATAGCGAATTCCTTAGCAGCTATGTCGATTCGTACGGCGATATTGTCGACGACGATGGCGACTATGCCCAGTACGAAGCACTCGGCGTGCGCCCGGCCATCTGGGTCAAGCTGAATTAGCGATTGAGTTTACTGTCCGCGTCAAAAGAGGCTACGAGGCATGCAGGTGTTGCATCAAGCCAGCAAGGGGGCTTCCGGGTTTCTGGAGGCCCCCTTTTTGTGAGCGCAGGCTGCACCCTTCTTCAGTTACCGGCGGTTACGTTTGCCGCCGTCGCTAACCCCATGAACAAAAGGCTCGCCAGCTAAATTCAGCTGAAATGCCGACAAGCTCTCTAATCCGTGCCCCGTTGCAGACCCCGGATGAGTCTTAGCATTGCTTTATGAGATCGAGCACCGCGGGGATATCGTCAGCGCTACGGAGTGCAACATAGGTCGGCATACCCGGCCCAAATCCGCCCTGCGTGCGCTTGTCCTGGCACATGGCCTCCGGGTCAATCAGCTCGTCCACACTCTTTGCCAGGCCGACGGCAATCCAACCACCGTTGCTGGTCCTGCCTTCTAGCACGGCATGCAGTTTTCGCTTGCCCGACCTAAAGCCTACATAGTACTTGGCTATATAGGACTCCCATGAAGGGTTGCCACTCAGAATAGACTCGCACACCTCGTCGAAAAGCTTCTGGTTGAGTCCACCTTCGGCAAAAGTCGGGTGATTCTCCTGCAGAGTCCAGACAGGAGCCTCGTCAGACTCCCCGCGAGAGGGGCGATACTTGTCGACGGCATCTGCCGGAAGGTCGGGATACTTCCATATCTCACACGCCTCTTTCGCCAGCTCGTCCGCGCGCTGCCCAATCTCTTCCTCACCCCATTTTTCATGCGAGGCAATCGACTTGTTCAGGTAGAGCGGGCTGCACTTAAGCCCCACGTTCGGAAGATTGAGCTTGTCCGAGAACGACCGGTTTGAGTACTCCTGGTTGTAGCCCGTCAGCGTAAGGTTGCCCAGGTTGTTGCATAACCTGTCGTGGATGTCTTCCCAGTTCTCGCCAAGCGATTCCTTCCAGCCATGTTCACCGTCGATCGTCTGGGGCATGACGTGCTCGATCTGGTAATTGTCAGCCGAGATGGGTTCCTTTGGGTGGTGCCAGTTCTCCATGCGCTCCAGGTAATAGCGCTTTTTGGAGAAGCGGTTGTAGCAGTCACGCGTCTTAAACTCCTCGACAAAATGCTCGTCTGTCGGGAAGTACGCAGTCATACCGCTGCTGTGGATAAGGAGCATCGCCGTAACGTACTCCTCTATATCGTCCTGCTGCTCGAGGTTGCGATACATGCCGGCAAAGAAATTATTTAGGCCCGTGGTAAGTCTGCCGCAAACCGCTCGCCTGAACAGAAACGACTCGATAGTCTCGCAGATACGTAAAAACGCATTGCGGTCTAGTCCATCCCCTTCGTAAACCGAATAAAGCAACATTAAGAGGGGCCTTATCTGCTTCACGTCGAGGCTTACGATTCTGCCGAACACTCGGCGCAGTCCGTCGTCCTTCTCCTTACCAAGGAACAGACTGGCGTATCTATGTGCATACCCGCGCAGCTCCTTAAGCAGGCCCTCGGTGCCACCATCGTAGTCGTCGGCGAAATAGCGCTTAAACTCGTAGTAGGCCTCGTTCTCCTTCGGCATCCTATTGGGAACTTTAAGCCACAGCCAGTACCAGATAAATGCATTGAACTCTTCCTCGCCACCTTTTCCGAACAAGCGCTCAAGCGGACGCCAGTAACCCTCGTAGAGCTTGGTCTGCTCGTCGTTGGGAAGCGACATAAGAACGTAGTTACGAATGAGGTCAATAGGCGTGAGTGGCTTGCCCTTGGAGTTCATGGACTCAAATATGAGTTGGGCGTTATCAACGCCAGCGGTGAGCTTAGTGTCGATGACCTGCACGCGGTTTAGCCCCGCCCAAAGCCTTGCAGGGTCGAATGATTTCCCGTGCATCTTTTCACGGAAGAACGCGTGGTTCTCGACAATGCGATCCGATTTTTCATCCGGCACGGGTGACCTAGACACGATGGAGAACAGCGTCTCTTTATCGTCCTGCGAGAGCACCAATTTGTAGCGCGCTAGACCGTTGTAGTCGTCATCGTTAAAGAGGTAGTTCTTCCGCAACGCCGAAATCTTGAGATCGCCAAGGAAGCCAGCCTTGTCGGGATTACTCTCCAGATAGTCAGCCAAGGCAGCAATCATCAACGAAAACGTCGTCAGACGCTGCTGTCCGTCAATCAGAAGCACTCGCGAGATACTCGTGGCAGAGCTCTCGGACTCGGGGATATAGAGCATCGACCCCACGAAGTGCGATACGCCATCACGGCCAGCGCGCATGACGTCATCCCAAAGCACCTCGCACTCTTTTACGCTCCACGAGTAAACTCGCTGGTACACGGGAATGACAAACTGCATCTTCGCTACGCCCATAAGGTCGAGCAGATTTGCCTCGGTTGCTTTCATTTTCGCAATCCCCCTTGTCTTGTTTACGCCGTTTGCAGTCAGTCCTCCACTGAGCGGAGGGCGCTAAAGACGAGAGCATCGAAGCGCTGAAGCAACCGGGATGCTCATATCACTAGATTTTACAACGCTTGTTGCGAACACAATTGAACGTCTGATCGGTTCCGATGGCTCCCCCTATGAGAAGA
>UQXC01000050.1 GCA_900544995.1 uncultured Collinsella sp.
AAGCACTTAATGTGCTTTCCGTCTTGCGCAGGACTGTAGAGCAGCAAACTTAACCGCCCCGCCCGCCGGGCGAGCGCAGGGATACGACATCTGTCCAACAATTCGTGTGAAACACAATGAAAAACCGTTTGATGTGAGTTAATATAAACAACGTCGTGAATCTGACTCCTGCCACATGCATGACAGGGGTTAAACACAAAAAGGAGTCAATTATGGTTTCTGAGAAGGCTACCCTCGTTAATCCTCAGGGTCTGCACATGCGTCCGGCTGGTCTGTTCGCCTCCACCATGGGCAAGTACGCCTGTGACGTGACGGTCGTCACCCCCGAGAAGGAGGTCAACGGCAAGTCCCCGATGGCCCTCATGGCTGCTGGTATCCCCTGCGGTACCGAGGTCGAGGTCAAGTGCGACGGCGCCGACGAGGCCGAGGCTCTGACTGCTGCCATCGAGCTCATCAAGAGCGGTCTTGGCGAGTAGAACTCAAACGGGTCGCATGTTGAACAACTAAGTTCATATTTGGGGGCGCAGTGACCTGTTGTAAGGTAGCTGCGCTCTTTTGTCATGGATATGGCAAAACGCTTTATCACATGACACGGAGAGAGGAATGGGAATGTATCAGGGAGTCAACGCTTCCGAGGGCATCGGTATCGGCACCGTCATGGTCGCCGTCGATCCCGACTTGACGTTTGAGCCGCACGAGGTTGCTGATTCGGCAGCAGAGAAGGAGCGCTATCAGTCCGCTCTTTCGGTCTTCTGCGAGAAGACCCAGGCTCAGGCCGACCATATGAAGGAGACGGTGGGCGAGGCCGAGGCCGAGATCATGAGCGGACACATTGTCCTGGCTCAGGACCCGGGCATGACTGACGCCATCAACGCCGCCATTGACGGCGGTACCTGCGCCGAGCAGGCGCTCATGGACACCTCGACCATGTTTGAGAACATGTTCCTGTCCATGGACGACGAGATGTTTCGTCTGCGCGCGGCCGACATCGCCGACATCCGCACCGGTATTCTGGCCGAGCTGCTGGGCAAGGAGGTCGTCGACCTCTCCGTCCTGCCCGAGAATACTGTCGTTGTCGTGCACGACCTCACGCCGTCCATGACCGCCACGATCGATAAGGCCCACGTTGCCGGTATCGTCACCGAGACCGGTGGCCGCACGTCGCACTCCGCGATCATTGCGCGCGCCCTTGAGATCCCGGCTGTCCTTTCGGTTTCCAACAGCTGCACCGCGCTGCGCAACGGTATGACCGTTGTCGTCGACGGTGGCAAGGGTATCGTTGAGGCCGATCCCGACGAGGAGACGCTCGCTGCTTACACCGCCAAGGCCGAGGCCTTCGCTGCCGAGAAGGCGGCCCTCGAGGCCTTCCGTGGCAAGCCGTCCGTGACTGCCGATGGCATCAAGAAGATCATCGCCTGCAACATCGGTAACCCCGATGACGTGCCCAACGCGCTCGATCACGACGCCGAGGCTATCGGTCTGTTCCGCTCCGAGTTCCTGTTCATGGACTCTGCTGAGCTTCCTTCCGAGGAGGAGCAGTTCAACGCCTACCGTAAGGTCGCCAGCGCGCTCAAGGGTGCTCCGGTCATCATCCGTACGCTCGATGTGGGTGGCGACAAGGAGATTCCGTATCTGCATATGGTCAAGGAAGACAACCCCTTCATGGGCTTCCGCGCCGTGCGTTACTGCCTGGCCAATCCCGACCAGTACAAGGTCCAGCTCCGCGCTCTGCTGCGCGCTAGCGCCTTCGGCGACGTCAAGATCATGATCCCGCTCGTCACCTGCGTCGAGGAGGTCTTGGCTGTCAAGGAGCTCGTCGAGCAGTGCAAGGCCGAGCTGACCGAAGAGGGTCGCAAGTTCAACGAGAACATCGAGGTCGGCATCATGGTCGAGACGCCCGCCGCTTCGCTGCTCGCAGACCGTCTTGCCGAGGTCGCCGACTTCTTCTCCATCGGCACCAACGACCTGATCGGCTACACCATGTGCGCCGACCGTGGTAACGACACCATCTCCAACCTGTACCAGGTTTACTATCCCGCCGTGCTCCGCTCGCTCAAGAACATCATCGAGAGCGGCGTGAAGGCCGGCATCATGGTCGGTATGTGCGGCGAAGCCGCTGCCGATCCGCTGCTCGAGCCGCTGCTGATCAGCTGGGGCCTGGAGGAGTTCTCGATGAGCGCTCCTTCTATCCTGCGCGCCCGCAAGACCATCAGCCAGTGGACCAAGGCCGAGTGCGACGAGCTCGCCGAGAAGGCGCTCGCCTGCAACACCGCAGCCGAGGTCAAGGCACTGCTCGAGTCCGCAGCTCGCTAATTTGGTATCAGAGGTAACCGCGTGGTTGGAATGGGCCGGCCACGCGGCCCTCACATATACAGGGGGTACTGTAAATGTTCTACACGCTAACCGCTAACCCGGCTGTCGACATGACGGTTTCGAGCTCTCCGCTCGAGCCCGATGAGAACGTCCGCACCGGCTCGGCCAGCTACACGGCTAACGGCAAGGGCCTTGACGTGTCCTTCGCCTTTAAGAAGATGGGCGTTGACACCGTCGCACTCGGCTTCTTTGCTGGCTTCACGGGCAAGTTCATCGTTGAGGAGGTCATGAACCTGGGTTGCCTCTGCCGCCCGGTCTGGACCGACGGTATCACGCGCATTAACACCTACGTCAACGATGGCCAGCACGAGTACGGCATCCTGAACCCGGGTGCTCCGATCACGCCGCAGCACCAGGAGGAGCTCTACAACATCCTGGACACCGCGGGCGATCTCGAGTGCCTGATCGTTTCCGGCTCCGTGCCTCCCAAAGCTACGCCCGACTTCCTGGCTCAGGTCATGGAGCACGCTCAGGCTCGTGGCGCCGACGTCGTCCTGGACCTGTCCTCCGACAAGCTCAAGGAGCTCGCTCACAAGAAGCCGCTGCTCATCAAGCCGAACCATCACGAGATGAAGGCCATCTTCGGCGTGCCGGTCGACACCGACGACGAGGTCCGCGTTGCCATGAAGATGGCTCACGACGCTGGCGTTCAGAACGTGCTGCTCACCCGTGGTAGCCGCGGCGACGCTTACTTCTCCAACGGCGAGGACATCTGGTACGCCAAGCGTGAGTTCAACATCAAGCTGGTTTCTTCCGTCTGCGCCGGCGACTGCACCCTCGCTGCGTTCCTGCACAAGTGGTACAGGGATCGCGACAACGTCGAGGAGGCCATGAAGCTCGCTATGGCCACCGGCGCCAACGTTGCTGAGTCCGTCGGCATCGGCGACTTCGGTCACGTCGACGAGTACAGCAAGCGCGTCGCTGTCCGCAAGCTCGATCGTCAGTAATCGAAACGCGACATATTCGTGCGCATGTGGCGCCCCGGTTTCGGCTGGGGCGCCTTTTTGTTCCGCCACGGGGGAGAGGTGTTCCGCCGTACTTCATCGCTTCCACACCGTTCACCGAGTTGTCCTAGCCTTTTACCGATGCGTGGAATATACTTTCATTAACACGTTGCTTCGTGAAAGGAACATTCATGATTTACACGCTCACTGCAAATCCCGCCATTGACTACAACATCGCCTGCGACGGTCTTGCTGCCAACACCGTCACGCGTACCCGCAACGCCGTCTACACGCCCAACGGCAAGGGCCTCAACGTCTCGTTTACGCTTGACCACTACGGCGTCGACACCACGATCCTGGGCTTTTTCGCCGGTTTCTCGGGCGAGTTTATCGTTAAGGGCGCCGAGGCCCTGGGCGTGCCCGTCAAGCCCGTGTGGACCGACGGCATCACGCGCGTCAATGTGTTCCTCAACGCCGGCCCCGACACCGAGTACAACATGGTCAACGCCGGTGCCGCCATCAACGAAGCCAACGAGCAGGAGATGTTTGAGCTCATCGATTCGCTCGATGACATGACCTGCCTGGTCATCAGCGGCTCGCTGCCTCCCAACACTTCCGAGGGCTTCTTGGCCGAGGTCCTGCGCCGCGTCAAGGCCAAGGGGGCCGAGTTCGTCCTCGACATCTCGAGCCATCAGCTGGCAGACCTCATTGCCATGGAGCCGCTGCTGATCAAGCCCAATGACGATGAGCTGCTCGACATCTTTGGCATTAAGGTGAGCGGTGGCGACGACGAGTCCGTCAAGGGCGCGATGGCCGAGCTGCACGCCAAGGGCGCCAAGAACGTGCTGCTGACCCTCGGTGGCGCCGGTGCGTACTTCTCCAACGGCGAGCATATCTGGTTTGCCAACCGCACCTTCGACGTCAAGCTGCTGTCGACCGTCTGCGCCGGCGATTCCTCGCTGGCCGCCTTCCTGTCCGTGTGGCACGACGCCCCCGAGCGAGTCGAGGATGCCTTGCGTCTTTCGATGGCCACCGGCGCCAACGTGGTCGAGTGCCCCGGTCTGGGCGATTTTGCCAAGGTGGACGAATATAAGAAGCACATCGAGGTTCGCCAGGTCTGCTAACCGCATCGAAAAATCGTTGCCGAACACCCGCTTTGGATCTCCGAGGCGGGTGTTTTTTGTTCGCTGAACGTATGTGGCGTCTGCTGTCTCGTTTTATCTAATCGACGACGCGATTGCGTGTGCGCGCTTTCTCGTTTCTTGTTAGACTTCTTGAGAACCATCGATTAACGCTCACAAGTGCAGGAGGCCATAGGCATGTGCAATGTTTCGCTCAACGGTACTCAACCGTCCGATGCGTCCCTGCGCGTCCTGCGCGCGCTTGAGGCGGCTGGTCTTGAGGCTTGGTACGTGGGCGGTTGGGTGCGCGACGCCCTGATGGGTTGCCCCAGCCACGATGTTGATATGTGCTGTAGCGGCCTGTGGCAGGAGTCCAAGGTGGCGCTCGAGGCCGCTGGTATCGCGGTCGTGGAGTCGGGCATTAAATTTGGCGGAATCACGGCTATTTCCGATGGCGAGCGTATCGAGGTCACCACGTACCGTCTGGATGGCTTTTACACCGATGGTCGCCATCCCCAGAGTGTGGAGCGTGCCGCCTCGCTCGAGGACGATCTGGCGCGCCGCGACTTTACCGTCAACGCTATGGCATGGCATCCCGAGCGCGGGCTTGTCGACCGCTATGACGGCCAGGGTGACTTGGAGCGCAAGCTGATTCGCGCTGTCGGCGATCCCAAGCGTCGCTTTAACGAGGACGCCCTGCGCATGTTGCGTGCGGTGCGCTTTGCCTGCCGCCTGGACTTTATGATTGAGCCCGAGACTAAGCGCGCGCTTGCCGAGTGCGCGCCGCTGCTCGACGCCGTGGCGCGCGAGCGTGTGGGTATTGAGCTTGAGGGCATTCTTTCGACCGGTCATGGGGGAGACGCGATGCTGCGCTACCCCGAGCTCATCTGTGCCTCTGTGCCTGAGCTGGCAGCGGGTCGCGGCTTTGATCAGCGAAGTGTCTATCATGCGTTTAACGTTTACGAGCATATCGCCCGTGTGCTGACGGTGGCAGGGGAGCTTGCGCTGTGCGACGGCGTCGCGCCCTCGTCGAGCCTTATGTGGGCGGCGTTTTTGCACGATGTGTCCAAGCCCGATTGTTTCACGGTCGATCACGCCGGCAGCGGACACTTCTACGGTCATCCCGAGCTCGGCGCCAAGAAAGCGCGCGTCATTATGGATCGCCTGGCGCTCTCGCACGACCTGGTGCGCGACGTGTGCCTGCTCATCAAATATCACGACAAGCCGCTGCGCCCCGAGCGCTCCTGCCTGCTCAATATGATGCGCGCGCTTTCGGGCGAGGGCGTCGACACGCCGCGTTTGATGGACGAGCTCATGGATCTTAAGCGTGCCGACACGCTCGGCAAGGCCCCGTCGTGCTTCTATTACGTTGAGACGATTGAGGAGATGCGCGCGCTGGCGCACGAGCTGCTGAAGGCGGGGGAGCCCTATACACTCAGGATGCTCGCCATCAATGGCGGCGACTTGATTCGCGCCGGTGTGAAGCCGGGGCCTGAGCTAGGCCAACTACTCAACGCTGCCCTCGATGCCGTTATCGAGGACAACATCCCCAACGAGCGCGAAGCTCTTTTGGTTCATCTCAACTTGAATTAGCTACCCATTTTACCTGCGTGTTCCATAACCTGCCGACAATTTTTCGGCAATTTGGAATTTCTTCTTGCGCTGACGTTTTTTGTCCCGTAATATATTTCCTCGCAGCACGGCAGTGCAGATGTCATATGGCCCGTTCGTCTAGCGGTTTAGGACGCCGCCCTCTCAAGGCGGAGATCACCAGTTCGAATCTGGTACGGGCTACCACTTCTTTTCTGCTGAGGCTAATGGCCCGTTCGTCTAGCGGTTTAGGACGCCGCCCTCTCAAGGCGGAGATCACCAGTTCGAATCTGGTACGGGCTACCACGCATCTGATACCCGGACTTCCCATGGAAGGCCGGGTTTTTTATTTTCAAACAACCGTCTGCAATTCCCGTTTGAACCAGAGCTTTGCGTTCTGCTTATGGTCCTTGCGGGTACAATATCCAAGATATTTTGACTGTTAGAAGGAGTCTCATGACGGAGTCCTCTCAGCATACGTCTAAGCCCCAGGTCGAGGTTGAGGCCTCGGGCGGAGATGACAATAAGAGCGCACGCCGCGGCGCCATCTTTATCGGCGTCGTGCTGGTGGGTTATATCGTCTATCTGGTGGTAACCGGGCAGATGGGGCAGTTCTGGGCCGCTATGTCGAGCGTCCAGGCGTCATGGCTCGTTGTCGCGTGTCTCTGCATGTTCATGTATCTGTTCTTTGGCATTGTGGCCTATGCGATCGCTGTCTGGCTCGACCCCAATTCACCCGTCGGCATCCGCGACCTGATCTCGGTCGAGGCGAGTGGCATCTTCTTTGGCAACCTCACACCTATGATGATGGGCTCGACTCCCGCCCAGATCTACCGCCTGACCAAGGCGGGGCAAAATGTCGGCGAGGCCGGAGCCACGCAGTTCACGCGCTTTATCGTGTATCAGTTTGGCCTCGTTGCCTGGGGCGCTATCCTACTGCTTGCTCGCATGCCGTTTTTTGCCGAGCGCTATGGCGACATGACGCTGCTGTGCGTCTTTAGCTTTGGTGGGCACTGCTGCATCTTGCTGGGCATCTTCGCCGTCGCGCTCATGCCTAAGACCGTCACGCGCGTCGCCCATTGCATCATCAATTGGCTCGAGCGCATTGGTGTCTCGGCCACTAAGATCGAGGGTTGGCGCACGTTTGTCGATGGCGAGATCTACTCCTTCTCCGAGAAGTTCAAGCTTTCGGCCGGACATTTTTCTTCCATGCTGCTCACCGTGTTTATCACCATGCTGCAGCTCGCGTTTTTCTATCTGGTTCCGTATTTCCTGATGCTTGCCTTTGGCCACCACGAGGTCGACTTTTTCTCAGTCATGGCCGCGAGCGCCTTTGTCCAGCTGCTGAGCTCTGCGGTCCCCCTGCCCGGTGGAACTGGTGGCGCTGAGGGCGGCTTTGCATTGTTCTTGGGTCATTTCTTTGGGTCGGCTTCGACCGCCGGCTATCTGCTGTGGCGCCTCATTACGTTTATTGCGCCGACCATTTTGGCTGCGCCCCTGCTGGGACTTAAGAGCGCCCACAACGAGAGCATCCATGCGCGCTGGGATCGTGTGATGCGCAAGCTCGGCCGCACGCCTCAGACGCCCTCTGCGCCCACTATGCCGCACCCCACGAATGCTGTTACCGTTGATCCCAAGAAGCGCGCTCAGAAGGCTTCTGGGACCGCTAAGCCGGCTCATAAAGCCTATGTGCGCCAGACAGGCGATGGTATTCGCGTATCTCCGTCGGCACTCAATAAGAAGAAGCATCCTAAGTCGCAGTAGGGCAGTCGTGCGTTCTTCATGATGCGGGGCATATTTGTGCTGTATGGGGGATAATCCTCTTACGTAGATTATCTCTCATCTGTTGATGAATGCTTGCATATCGAAGGGACACGCCCATGGCAACCAGCAAACCGCGTCTTGATCGTCGCATCATTCGCAGCCGTAATGCCATCCTTTCGGCTTTCGAGCGCCTGCTCATGGAAAAGCCGCTGGCAGACATTACGGTGAGTGCCATCGCGCGCGAGGCCAATGTCGACCGCAAGACCTTTTACGTTCACTTTGGTACGGTTGACGGCCTGCTCGATGCCATTGCCGTCGATGTGGTGGAGATGATTGTCGACTCGGTCGAGAAAACGCTTGCTTCTATGGACGGTGACACCAGCGAGCGCGCTCTTGGCGCGGCGGCGACCTTCTTTAAAACCGTTAATGAGGCACTGTGCAACAACTTAGTGCTCAATCGTCAGCTGATCGAGAATATTCCGCTCGATGATTTCATGGCTCGTCTTCGTGCACCGCTCGAGCACGAGATTGCCGAGCGCGATCTGCTGCCCCAAGGTCTCAAGGACGAGATGTTCGACTACTATCTGGCGTTTTTGCTGTCGGGTATTATCGGTATCTATCGCACGTGGGCGCTGTCTGACGGCTCGGTTCCTATCGAGCGCGTCTCTGAGGTCGCCAACGATCTGACTCTCAATGGTCTGTCGAGTCTGGAATCTCGCTTGGATTAGGCCTAGTTGGGCTCGTCGGCGTGGAAATTCCTGTTCCTGAGGTTCTCCGGCGTCTTGGAGACCTCGCCGGCGTAGGAGCTGTAGCCTGAGGATCCTTAAAAGAAAGTCCAGTTTATCCTTCCCACTCCAAATGGGAATCCTCCGATGCGCCTTCGCACGCTCGCATGACCTCGATACCATGCGAGCGTGCGAACTCGACGAGCTCTGCGTTGCGGGCGTTTATGGTGCCGAAGGCGGCGGGGCACACGATAAGGCGCGCGCAGTGGACGAGGAGCTCTTTGGCGCGGGCTATAGTTTTATCTCCGATCGGCTCGAAGGCGCGCTCGGCCACGAATTCCGTCGCCAGGTCGCGCGCGAGCTCGCAGTCGATGTCCCCTTCGTGCAGAACGCCCGCGTAGAACGCCTTGCCCTGCCGGATGAGCTGGCGAAACACAGCCGACCCCGTACCTGCGCCGGCGATGACGAACGTGTGCGCATCACCGTGTGGACGCCCAATTTCCACGCTGCCGAAGCGCTCGTTGAAGGTGCCATGCTGAAGGCCGTAGAGCTCGCCAATTGTCTCGCGCGTGAATATGTCCTCGGGTGCGCCGGCGCGGAAGACCCGGCCGTCCTTCACGCAAATCACCTTGTCGGCGCTTTTCTGCGCGAGCTCGAGTTCGTGGATGGACATGATGACAGCCACATTCCGCGATTTCGCAAGGTGGCGAAGTATTCGCAGCAGGTCGATCTGGTAGCGGATATCGAGATACGACGTGGGCTCGTCGAGCACGAGCACACGCGGATCCTGTGCGATGGCGCGTGCGAGCATGACGCGCTGGCGTTGCCCATCGCTTATCTGCATGAAGTCGCGCTCGGCGAGCTCTTCCACATGTGCGGTTTTCATTGCCTCGTCGACCCGACTATGGTCGTCGGGCGAGAGTGTGCCCATTCGCCCGGTGTAGGGATGTCTTCCCGCCTCTACGATATCGCGGCAGGTGAGGAGCTCGGTCCGGGGGCGATCTGTCAGCATAACGGCAAGGTTCCTTGCGAACTCCGCCGTCTTCCATCGGGAAATCTCCCGTCCGTCGAGCTCGACCGCGCCGGCAAGCGGTGCAAGATGGCGTGTGATGGTTTTCAAGATGGTCGACTTGCCCGAGCCGTTCGGCCCGATGAGCGCCACGACGTCGCCCGCGCGAACCTCCAGATCGACACCTTCGACTACGACCTTCTTGTCGTAGCCCGCCGACAGGTCGCTTATGCGGAAAAGCGGCGCTCCGTCAGTCTGCGTTTTGGGCCGTGGCACGAATTTCCCCATCTACCTCACCCGCTTCTTCAACATGAGTGCGATAACCACCGGCGCGCCGAAGATGGCGGTGACGGCGCTGATGGAAAGCTCGACGGGAGAGAACAGCGTGCGCGCGATTAAATCGCAGCCCGCGCAGAAGATGGCGCCTCCCAAGAAGCACGCAGGAATCACGCGGATGGGCTTCGACGACTTCAGCGCGGACTTCACGAGATGCGGAACCGCGATGCCTACGAACGACACCGGACCAGCGAACGCGGTCACGCAGGCGGAGAGCATGCTCGCTAGAAGGACGAGCACCACGCGGAAGCGTGCGACGTTCACGCCGACGCTTTTCGCGTAGGCTTCTCCCAGCTGGAAGGCGGAAAGGGTTTTCGATATCGCGAATACGCATGCGCTCACGGTGATCACCACGACCGCGATGACTGCGACGTCGTCCCAGCTCGAACCCGAGAAGCTACCCAAAGACCAGTTGTGCAGGTTCACGATGGACTGGTCGTCGGCGAAGGCGATGAGGAAGTTCGTCGCCGCCGAGCAGATGTATCCCACCATGACGCCCGCTACGATGAGCATGGCCATGGAACTTATGCGTCGTGCGATGAGGAGCACGAAGCCGATGGTGATAAGTGAGCCCAGAAACGCTGCGGCCACCATGGCCGGCGAGGACATGGCCTGGTTCGCGCCCAGAAGTACGATCATCGTAAGCGCGACGACGAACTTTGCGCCCGAGGAGACGCCCAAGATGAACGGGTCGGCGATGGGATTGTTAAAAAACGTCTGCAGCAGGAACCCGGAGAGGGAAAGCGCCCCGCCGAGAAGCACGGCTGAAAGCACGCGCGGTAGGCGAATCTCCCAGATGACCTGGCTTTCCATGGAATTGGCCGCGCCGCCCGAAAGGATGCCGGGGATGTGGTCTGCGGGCACGAGCACGCTCCCGATGCACAGGTTGGCCCCGACGAGCACGATGAGGGCAACAGCGAGTAGCGCCGTCACGACGCGACACCGCGCGGCGCGCCCCGATTCGTCGTATGTCATGGAAAGCCGGCTTCTCATGGTACTAGTCGAGCTTCCTCAGATAATGGAAGTCGCTCGCGTCATCGCCGGTGAACGCCCCGTGCAGCTCGTCGATAATGTCGGCGGTAGAAGTCATCTGCTGGTACATGTCGGCGCTTGTGACCCAGACGTTGCCGTTCTTCACGGCTTTGAACTGCGACAATAGTGCGTTTTTGCCTACGAAGTCGTTCAAGGTGGCAACCGATTCGTCGATGGTGCCGTTGTAGACGATGATGTCGGCATCCTTCGCCGTCGCGTAGAAGCGCTCCATTTCGAGCGTTACTGACGAACCTGACGTCGACGCCGTCTGCGCGTCATCGAGCGCGTAGCTGCCGCCTGCAAGCTCGATCATCTGCGCCACGTAGTCGCCCGCTCGCCGCGTGACGGCGGCCCCGTTCGAGTTAATGTAGAAATACGCCACGGTTTTACCTGACGACGCGAGCCCCGACGTTTGCTCGACGCGGGCCTTCTGCTCGTTGAACAGGTGCGCGGCCTCGTCTTCCTTGTCGAACAGGACGCCGAAAAGCTTAATCCACTCGACGCGCCCGAGTGCTTCGGGCTCGCTCGACGACTGTTCGGTGAGCACGACGAGCCCGAGCTTCTGCAGCTTTTCCTTCACATCGGGCGTATGGTTGATCATGGTGTTCTCGATGGCGAGCGTGCAGCCCGAGGCCGATATTCGCTCGTAGTCGGGCGCGCTGTACTTGCCGCCGTAGGCGATCGCCCCACTTTCGAGCGCGCTTTTGAAGCCCGCGACCGAGCAATCGTCGGCCTTCGTGCCCGACATGAAGATATTGTCGTTCGCATCGAGCGCGTCGACCAGGCACATCGTCGCCGACGACACGAGGTACACCTTGTCGGCGGGGCGCCTTATGACCGCGATGTCGGAGCTCAACCCGTCAGGTACCTTCGCATCCTGCGGCACCACGAGGAAGCGCTCCCCGTTCGAAACGCAGATAAGCCGCAGGCCGCCTTCGAACTCGTCGACAGTGAAGTGCTTGGCGTATTCAAGCTGAAGCGTCCCCGTCGGCTTCCAGCCGCAGCCCAAATCGGCGTTGTGGAAGTCGGCCGCGGCGCTTGAAGCCGTTCTCGCAGGGGAGCCGCCGCTTGCTTCGTCGCCCGATTTCTCCTTCATGGTGGATGAGTCGAAGTGGAGCGTGTAGTCGATGGTGTGCGGCGTCGACATGGCGACGGTCTCGGCCGACACGGCGATGTCCTCGTCGAGCGTGACGGGTATCTCGAACGTGGAGTTGCCGCCGTCGTTTGCGGGCGCGTAGTCCACGCCGTTGACGGTCATTTTGTCGTAGTTCGAACTCGACCAGGTGATGGTCGCGGTGTAGGTGTCGCCATCCTTCACAATTGTGGTGGGTGAGGCGATGCTTGCGCGCCCTGACCCGCCGGAGAGCGAGACGCTCACAGTGTATTCCTGAGAGCCTGCCGTGCCACCGGTCGCGTTCGGGCTCGCACTGCACCCCGCGAAGGGAAGCGCGAGCAGGGCGACGAGAACGCAGGCGATCGCGCGCACCGCGATGCTGCGACGCTTCCTGCTTTCCCCCTTGGGAAGAATCGACCGCATGGCGTTACTTCAGTGCGTCGGCGCGCAGATCGACGCCGGCGGATTCGAACACGAGCGTGCGGTCGTACCACTGCTCTTTTCTAATACTCCATGCGGCGCAGGCGGTGTCCTCGTCGAGCGCTTCAACGGGCACGTCGTAGGTGTACTTGCCTTCCGCGTTTTCCACATAGGGGATGAAGTCGGCCTCGCTCGCGGCGGCAGCCTCATCGCCCGTGCCCATGAAGAGCTTGCCGTAGCCCGTGCCGGAAAGCGTCATCACGCAGTGCATGGAGCCGTTTTGCACGATGAGCTGGGCGTCCACAATCCTGAACATGTTCGAGCTGGAATCTACGGTGATCGGATAGGTGCCGTCGGCCACCTTGTCGGCGGTGATGGGGGCAGCGCTTGCGCCCTCGGGCGCATTGGCCGCCTGTTCGGTCTTTTCCTGGGAATCGGCATCGCTTGCCTTTGCGCTGTCGATTGAATTTCCGCCGCAGCCGGCGAGCGAGAACGCGAAAAGCGCCGCTGACAGGGCGAAGGCGAGGGTTTTCTTCAACATGGAGGGGGTTCCTTTCAATCGCTTCGACCGCCCGCGCCGTGCGGTGGGCGGGCGGGATGCGAATGCAACGGGCATGCGCCGTCAGTCGGGGAAGGCGCATGCCCGTTGCACGGGGACGCGACCGGCGCCCCCGTGCGCGGCGAGTTTACAGCTTGGCGATGGCGTCGTCCACGTGCGAGACGTAGATGTCGTCGACCGCGACGTTCTGTCCCAGACCCTGGAGCAGGCACGTCACTTCGAAGCCGGCGGCCACGAACTTCGCAGCCCAGCTGTCGGGGTCGGTCTCGTCTGCCATGTCGTTATTCGCGTGGTCGCCCGCGACCACCATGAACGGCGCGAGCACGGCCTTCTTGTAGCCTGCGGCGCTCGCGGCGGCGATAACATCCTCGCAGGTCGGTTCAGCCTCGACGGTGCCGACGAAGAACTGCGTCAAGCCCTCGTTCTTAAACACTTCCTGCATCTTGGCATAGTCGGCGTTGGAATCGGCTTCGGTGCCGTGGCCCATGAGGCACAGCGCCGTCTTGCCGTCGTCGAAGGACGCCATGTTCTCCTTTATGGCTGCGGCCACCTTCTTGTAGTCGTCGTCGGAGGTGAGCAGCGGGTCGCCGAGCGAGATTTTGTCGAACTTGTCGGCGTACTTGTCGAGCTCGTCTTTCACGTCGGTGTATTCCAGGCCACCCATGAGATGCGTCGGCTGCACGACGATTTCCTTCACGCCGTCTTTCACGCAGCGGTCGAGCGCCTCGGTCATGTTGTCGATCGTGATGCCGTCGCGCTTCTTCAGCTTGTCGATGATGATCTGCGCGGTGAAGGCGCGGCGGATGTCGTAGTCCTGCCAGTACTTCTCGCGGATAGCGTCTTCGATGGCGCCGATGGTGATGTGGCGTGAGTCGTTGTAGCTCGTGCCGAAGCTCGTGACGAGGATGACCGGCTTCACGGCCTTCTCCTTTTCACTCGATTTTTCGGAACTTGCGGAGGTGTTGGAGCAGCCCGCGAGCGCGACTCCGGCGAGCGCGACGGCTCCGGTTGCTGCGGCGCTCATGAAGCCGCGGCGTGACATCTGGTCGGACATGGTTTTTCCTTTCCTCGGTTTGCCGGTCCCCCGGCGACAGTTGCTTGTCGGCACAAGCGAAAGAAAAGCGCACCCCTCGGGGTTCACAAGGAGCTAACGCCACGGCGATGCCGTGAGGAAAAGGCGAAGCAGTCTGGCTTGGGGCGCGAGGCGGTTCGCCCGCGCGTCCTATACAGTAATGTCCCTTGCCCAGGATTCCCACCTGGTTCCCTCCGCAAGCCAGCGCGGGCTGTGCGGGCGCCGCGCCGGTCATTTCCTTTTATCCGATTGTCATATGCTCGTTGCCGAAACTTTTACTATGATAGTGGGCGCTTGTGAACGTGTCAAAGCCCAGGGCGGGCGGCATTGCGCCTCCTGCCTGCGTATTTGCGCCCATTGCTGCCGCAGGCGCCGTGTTTTGCCCGCTGCGCGAATGGCGGCGTAAACGGTTGCGATGAGAAACGGGAAGGGAAGGCTCGGATGATTCATATCGTTGGCGCAGGCTCGGGCGCCGCCGACCTTATCACGCTGCGCGGGGCGCGCCTTCTGCGCGCGGCCGACGTGGTCGTTTGGGCGGGAAGCCTTGTGAACCCCGAGCTGCTCGCTGAGTGCAAGGAATCCTGCATCGTCTACGACAGCGCGCACATGACCTTGGAGGAAGTGCTCGACGTGATGTGCGCGGCAGATGCGCGGGGCGAGGAAGTGGTGCGCCTGCACACGGGCGACCCGTGCCTGTACGGCGCCATCCAGGAGCAGATGGACGCGCTCGACGCGCGCGGCGTGGACTACGAGGTGGTGCCCGGCGTGTCGAGCTTTTGCGGTGCCGCGGCGGCGCTTCGCCAGGAATACACGCTGCCGGGAATCAGCCAGTCGGTCGTGATCACGCGGCTTTCCGGACGTACCCCCATGCCCGCGGGCGAGGGCATGCGCACCATGGCGGAAAGCGGCTCGACCATGGTCATCTTCCTGAGCTCGGGTATGCTCGCCGAGCTTTCCGCCGAGCTTTTGGCCGCGGGCCGCAGCTCCGACGAGCCGGCGGCGCTCGTGTACAAGGCGACCTGGCCTGA
>UQXC01000051.1 GCA_900544995.1 uncultured Collinsella sp.
GGCCGCGCTCATGCTGCTGCAGCAGCTGGGTGCGAGCGACGACGACTAACGGGTCGACGCTGCAAACGCCCCATTTGGGCAATCTGACCCTCACTCGTCGGTCGCGTACGCAAGTACGCTTCCCTCCTCCTTCGGGCCACCTTGCCACAAATGGAACGTTTTCGCTTACTTATGCTCAACCTGTAAGGGTATTTACGGGACAAAGCCATCTTCGTCTCACCCACATTGCAGGTTGACTGCCCTTCGCCCGACCGAAAGGAAAGCATGTTCGGATACATCTATAAGAAAGATGTCGCCATTATCGCGGTTGTCCTGTGCCTTTGTCTGGGCGTGGGCAGCTTCTTTGATTATCAAATCTCGAGTGCGCTGTTCAACATCGGCAGCATGTACGGTCGCTTTGTCGAGGCGGCCGGTGAGCTGCCGTTCGAGCCGACGGCGAGCATCGCGGGCGTTATGCTCGTGCGCTCGGCACGCCCCGATTCCAAGGCGAGCAAGTGGCTCGCTGCGCTGGGCGTTTTGATCAACGTGGGTCTGGTCGGCTACGAGATTATCGGATCGCTGCGCGTCGGCGGCAAGCTTATTGCGTTTCAGCTGGTTCTGACGTTTGCGTTGGTCATCGCAGCCAACTTCATCGCCTACCGCCTCACGCGCACGACCGAGCCCGACGAGCTTACGCGCTGGGCGTTGATGGTGCTGGCCGTGTGGGTCGCTCAGGCCATCATCCTCAACGTCATTGTTAAGCCGTTATGGTCGCGCCCGCGCATGCGCGTGATCGAGGTCACGCCGGGGCTCAATTTTCAGCCGTGGTGGGTGATCGGCAACCCCGACAAATGGGCCTATATCGCCGCCGGCGTGATCAAGGACGGGTTCAAGTCGTTTGCGAGCGGACACACGGCGCATGCGGCGATCGGCCTTATGCTCGCCGGGCTTCCCGCGGCAGCCTTTAAGGAAAAACCTTCGCGTCGCCGCGTGATCTTTTGGGCGGCGGTTGTTGTTGCAGCGTTCGTCGCCTTTGGGCGCATCGTGATCGGCGCACACTTTTTGAGTGACGTGAGCTGCGGTTTTGCCCTGGTACTGGCACTTGAGTGCCTTGCCGCACGCATTGCCTATCCCAACGGCGTACAATAGCTCCGTTTGAATCATCTGGCCGATACCCGGTAAGAGAGGATTGCCATGCTCGCGTTTAACAACGATTATTCCCACGGCGCACATCCGGCAGTGCTGCAGGCGCTCGTCGACACCAATATGGAGCCGCAGCCCGGCTACGGTACCGATGCGCACACCGAGCGTGCCAAGCAGCTTATCCGCGAGGCCTGTCAGGCCCCCGATGCCGACGTGTTTTTTCTGGTGGGCGGCACGCAGGCCAACGCGACGGTGATCGACATGTTGCTTGCGCCGTACGAGGGCGTCGTTGCTGCTGAGACTGGCCACGTCGCCTGCCACGAGGCGGGGGCCATCGAGTTTGGCGGCCACAAGGTGCTCACCATCCCCGGCTACGAGGGCAAGATGCACGCCGAGGATCTGGAGAACTATATCCAGGTGTTCTACGAAAACGAGAGCTACGAGCACACGGTGTTTCCGGGTGCCGTGTACGTGAGTCTATCGACCGAGTACGGCACGCTGTACTCCAAGGCCGAGCTCGCGGCAATTCACGCAGTGTGCCAGAAGCGCGAGATTCCGCTGTTTGTGGACGGTGCTCGCCTGGCCTATGCGCTGGCGGCCGATGAGCGCGACATTACCCTGCCCGAGCTGGCGCAGCTGTGCGACGTGTTCTACATCGGCGGCACCAAGTGCGGCGCGCTTTGCGGCGAGGCCGTGGTGTTTTGCGGCATGCACGCTCCAGCGCATCCCATTCCGCGCATTAAGCAGCACGGCGCGCTGTTGGCCAAGGGCCGCCTGACGGGCGTGCAGTTTGAGGCCCTTTTTACCGATGGCCTGTATTTTGAGATTGGTCGTCAGGCGATTGAAACCGCGCAGGCGCTTCGTCGCGTGCTGCACGAGCGCGGCTACCAGTTCTTTTTGGAGACGCCGACGAACCAGCAGTTTGTGATTCTGCCCAACGAGGACATGGCCCGCATTCGCGAACATGCCTCGATCGAGTACTGGGAAAAGTACGACGATACTCACACAGTGGTGCGCTTTTGCACCAGTTGGGCCACGACGCAGGAGGATATCGACGCGTTGGCGGCTGTCCTGTAGCCTGATGTAATGACAAGGGGCCGCCCTACGCCTGAGCTTGGCGCAGGGCGGCCTTTGCTTTTGGGGGAGAAGGGTTGTATGACCGAGATGTCCGAGCCGACGATTCGCCTGGCGACGCCCGATGATGCGCCGGAGTTGCTTGCCATTTACGAGCCGTATGTGCGCGAGACTGCGATTACCTGCGAATACGAGGTGCCGAGTGTTGAGGAGTTCGCCGGGCGCATCGAGCGTACGCTCGAGCGCTATCCGTATCTGGTGATGGAGCTGGACGGGCGTCCGGTAGGCTATGCCTACGTGAGTCCGCTTAACAGCCGCGAGGCATACGACTGGTCGGTCGAGACGTCGATCTACCTGGCACGCGATGTGCGCCATGGCGGGCTGGGTCGCAAGCTGCACGACGCGCTCAAGCAATGCCTGGTCGCGATGGGCATCACCAACATGTGCGCGCTCATTGCCGTGCCGCACGATAAGGACGACGAGTATCTAACGCACAACAGTCAGGATTTCCATGCCCATATGGGGTATCGCCTGGTGGGCGCCTTCGACCGCTGCGCCCAAAAGTTCGGCCGCTGGTACGACATGTGCTGGATGGAGCTGGTCCTGGCCGAGCGCACACCCAACCAACCCAAACCAACCTGGTTCCCCGACCTTCCCAAACCTACCATTTAGGGACAGGTTTATTTTGGCAGGTTAGCCGATGGGCTCGGTGTATTTGGCGCGGTCGGTGCGCTGGATGCGCTTGGAGACGTGGAGCGGGCGGCCGTCGGTGTCGTAGACGTAGTCGGTGATCAGGATCAGCGCCTGCCCGCGCTCGACGTTGAGCAAAAACGCCTCGTTTTGCGAGGCGTAGCACACCTCAAAGGTCTTATGCCCCTGTGCCGGCGCGCGATGGAACTCCTGTCGCAGCGTGGCGTAGAGCGAACCGTTGATATCGCGATCGATGAGTGCCTCGAAGCTTGGCGGCAGATAAGTGGTCTCCAGGCACAGCGGCGCATCGTCCAGATAACGCAGGCGGACAAGTTTGACGAGCTTGCTGCCCACGGCGGCGTCAAAGAACTTAGCTATGCTGCCGGCCGCCTTGGCAAAGCCCGAATCCACGGTGCGCGTGGTGGGCTTCATGCCCTGGCCTTCGACCTGCTTGGTATAGCTCGAAAACACCAGGTTGTTCTCGTGGAGCGCGGGCGTGTCGGCCACAAAGGCGCCACGCCCGCGCTCGGTGCGCACCAGGCCCTCATCAACGAGCACCTTAAGGGCGTGGCGCACGGTGCTGCGCGACAGCCCCGATTCGTCCATGAGCTCCATCTCGGACGGCAGCTTGTCTCCGCGTGCGTAGATGCCGGCGGCGATGCGGTCGCGAAGCGTACCCGCCAAGCGCTCGTATTGGGCCAGTTTCTTTTTAGACGAAGCGTTCATGCGATCAACCTGTATCTAACTTGTATGCGTATCTAATCAAGCATGTATTCAATACAACAACAAAACCGCTGGTAGCTAGCTATCGAAAACCGCATCAGCAAAATTTCTAAGATAAATATAGCATACAACTAGTCGACATAACCAAAACATGTATGTAACTTGTATGCCATCGAGAGCATCAAACGAGAAGAAAGGCTGATGCACGATGACTACTCAGGAACAGGTTAAGGATGTCGTCTCCCAGGTTTTGGCTGACAAGGCAGACAAGGGCGGCATCAAGCGCGTCGTGTGGATTGGCGCTGGCGGATCCAACGGCGGCAACTATCCTGCCCAGTACTTTATGGAGCACGAGGCCACGCAGGTCGTGAGCTCCAGCTACACCAGCAACGAGTTCGTGCACGCCACCCCGGCCTACGTCAACGAGAACACCCTGGCCGTCGTCGTGTCCATGCGCGGCACCAAGGAGACCATCGTCGCCGCCCAGGTCGCCAAGGACCACGGCGCCAGCACCATCGCCATCTATGTTGACGAGTCCGGCCTCACCGAGGTCTGCGACTACAAGATCCAGTACGACAGCCTGGCCGTCGACGAGTCCTGCATGGGCCACACCAACTCCGCCGTCGTGACCATGATCGCCATGGAGCTTACGCAGCAGACCGAGGGTTATGCCGAGTACGAGACCGCTATGGCCGCGTTCGACTTGGTCGACCCCATCTATCGCAAGGCCGTCGAGTACACCCGTCCGCTTGCTGCCAAGTGGGCCGAGCAGAACGCCGACAAGCCCTGCATCAACGTCATGGCCCAGGGCCCGCTCTTTGGTGCCGCCTACGTCTTTAGCATCTGCAACGTGCAGGAGATGCTGCAGATCGACTCCTGCACCATCAACACCTGCGACTTCTTCCACGGCCCCTTCGAGATCCTGGACAAGCGTACCTCGCTGTTCCAGCTCATCAGCGTCGGCCGCAGCCGCTGCAACGACGAGCGCGGCATCCGCTTCGTCAACCAGTACGGTGGCGAGCGCGTCTATCAGCTTGACGCCAAGGAGCTCGGCCTCAACGACATCAAGGACAGCGTGAGCGAGTACTTCAACCACCTGATCTTTGCGCCGATCCTCAACAACGTGTACATGCGTGCGCTCTCTGCCGTAACTCACAAGGACTACATGACGCGCCGCTACATGTGGAAGCTTGAGTATTAGTTACGCCGTTCTACCGAACGGCGTAACGGCTCGACGCTGCAAACCCGCCAGAGCGGCAATCTGCCTTTCAGCTTCAGCGGCATGACCAGAAGGTCAATGCCGCTTCGCTTCAAGGCACCTTGCTCGCTCTGGCGGGTTTTCGCTGACGTTGTCAAAGCGTCGGCGTTGCCTTGGTCCAGATGTGGCACTTGGCAGTCCTAGTCGTTGGGGGCGTTCTTGAATGACCAGTCATTTAAGTGCGTCCCCAATGACTACCCAATGAGTGTGTGGGCGAGCAGATTTTTCCGTTCGGCGATTTGTGTCTTGAAAAATGTATATAACGACTATAACGTAGTGTGAAACATATTGGAAACAATACCGAGGAGGCTGCGTTGAAGAAAAGCAATCTGGGCTATGTGCTGGTGCTGGTCGCCGCGCTTATGTGGGGCAGCATCGGAATCTTTGTAAACGGCATCTCGGCCATGGGCGTTTCGTCCCAGAGCATGGCTGCCTTTCGCTTGTTGGTCGGAGCGCTTATCTTGGCACCGGTCCTGATGTTTATGGGCTGCCGTCCGGGTGAGGGGTCTACCGTGGCTCAGGGTCCGCTGGCCCTGTTCAAGGCAAGCCCCAAAGAGCTCGTCCCCTGCGCGCTTGTCGGTATCGTCGGTCTGGCCGCCGCCAACACCTGCTATTACGAGTGCATGGGCGAGGTCGGCATGTCTACGGCCTCGGTGCTGCTCTACACCTCGCCGGTGTTTGGTGTCATGCTCGGCCGCGTACTTTATCGCGAGGACGTGACCCCCAACAAGCTCGTTGCCATTGTCTTTAACATCGTTGGCTGCGTGCTTGCAGTGACCAATGGCGACCTTTCCGGTTTTCATTTTTCGGTTTGGGGCGTCACGTCGGGCGTGATTGCAGGCTTTTGCGGTGCGTCGCTCGCGGTGTTTAGCCGAATAGCAACCAAGACGGTCCACCCGCTGGCTGTCACGTTTTGGGGCTTTGTTTTTGGCGGTGCGGTTATGGCGGCTATCGCGGCTCCGTGGCCGGATGTCGCCGCGGCAATGTCGCCACAGCTGCTGCTGCTGTTCCTTGGCTTTGGACTCATCCCCACAGCCGTTGCTTACATCTTATATATGCAGGGTCTGTCCATGGGGCTCGAGACATCGAAAGTTCCCGTCGTAATGTCTTTCGAGACGGTCGTCACCGTACTGGTGGGCATTGGTGTCTACGCCGAGCCCGCCGGCGCGATTAAAGTCCTGGGCATCGTGCTGGTGCTCGCGTCCATCCTGATTATGAACACCGACTTCTCCAAGCTGCGCAACAGTGTGTTTGTCGGTCATGTCATTGAGAGCATGACCTTTAAGCCCAACGCGTGGTGGACCGAAAAATCTCAGGACATGGATCTGTTTAAGGAACGCACCGGCATTGCGCTGGAACCCACCGTACAGGAAAGCCCCTGGTACTTCGTGCGATAGGGGATTGCGCGCAGGGTCTGACCTGGGGTTATCCAGCTAGCGCCGGCCTACCCAGCCCAACGTTTCGAGTACGTTAAACCCGTCAACGGTCGATTTTCACCCGCGAACGGTCTTTATACTAATTAGCAATATAAGCAACGTATAAGACGTTATAATGACCATAACGAAAAGGAGGAGGCAAGATGAATCAGATCATTCTCGCATCTCATGGCGGCCTGGCCGCAGGCGCCAAAGACACGCTCGAGATGGTTCTCGGCGACGTGTCGAACGTCCACGTCGTGTCGCTTGCTCGTGACGACAAGGAGCCCATCACCAATAAGGTTGAGGCTATGATCGCCACGTTCAACGCGGACGACACCGTCTATGTGCTGACCGATATGCTCGGCAGCTCGGTCAACAACAGCATGGTCGAGCTTTCCAAGAACGGCACGAAGTTCACGGTTGTCAGCGGTTTCAACATCCCGTTGGCGCTCACGCTTGCTATGAGCCCCGCCCCCGTCAAGGGCGCCGAGCTCGCGGCCCTCATCAATGAGGCCCGCACCGGTCTGACCAACCCCAACGCACCGGTCGAGGCCGCCGCGGCTCCCGCCAAGAAGGCCAAGGCGTCCCGTCACAGCTCCGGTCCCGCCAAGATCGTCCTCGCACGTCTTGACTACCGTCTGCTGCACGGCCAGGTCGTCTTTACCTGGACCACCAAGGTCCAGGCTGAGCGCATCATCGTCGTCGACAACGCTGCCGCCAACGATGACATCAAGAAGGGCGCTCTTAAGCTGGCCAAGCCCCAGGGCGTGCGTCTGAACGTCTTCACCGTCGAGCGTGCCCTCGCCAAGATGGACAAGCTCAACACCCTCGGCGAGCGCGTCATGTTCGTCTTTGGCAACACGGCCGAGATGCTGCAGTTCTGCCAGGGCTACAAGCTCGACGCCATCAACCTGGGCGCCACCGCCAACCACGACGGTGCCGATCAGGTCGGCGGCAAGGACAGCTCCGTCTTCTTCGACGCCGCCCAGAAGGCCGACGTCAACCAGCTGCTCGACATGGGCATCAAGCTCTATGTCCAGCAGACCCCTACGTATCAGAGCGTCGACATCGACGCCAAGCTGTAATCAACCAGGCTTTTGCCTGACTGAAAGGAGAAGGGTATGAATACGTTCATCAGTGCGGTGCTCGTCGGCCTCGTCGGCGTGTTCTGCATGTGGGACTCCCGCCTGCTCGGTCGTCTTAACTTCGAGCAGCCCCTCGTTGGCGCTACGCTCGTCGGTCTGCTGCTGGGCGATGTGCCCACCGGCCTTGCCGTCGGTGCCGCCGTCGAGCTCGTGTCCATGGGCCTGGTGCAGGTCGGCGCTGCCGTTCCGCCCGATATGGTCCTGGGCGGCATCGTGGCCGCTGCCTTCGCATGCCTGACCGATGCTTCCGCCGAGACCGCCATGACGATCGCCATCCCGGTCGCCGTCCTGGGTCAGCTCCTCGGCATTGTCTTCCGTTCCATCATCGCCGCCCTCACCCATGTGGCCGATAGCGCGATCGATAACGGAAAGTTCAAGACCGCCTACCGTATGCACATCTGCGCCGGCTCCGGTCTGTACGCCATCATGTACTTCCTGCCGATCTTCCTCGCCGTCTTTGTTGGCACCGACCTGGTTCAGGCCATCGTCAACATGGTTCCCGAGTGGCTGTCCACTGGTCTTAACGTTTCGACCAAGATCATGACCGCCTACGGCTTGGCCCTGCTGCTCACCATGATGATCAAGAAGGGTATGACTCCGTTCCTGTTCATCGGTTTCCTGCTCGCCGCTTACCTCAACCTGTCCGTCATCGCGGTCGCTCTGATCGGTGTGTGCCTGGCTGTCGTCTTCATGGGCTTCAAGTTCAACGGTTCCCATGCAGCCGCCGGTGTCGATTCCGACTACGATCCGCTCGAAGACGACGAAGACTAAGGAGGAACACACTATGGCAACCGCAACCAAGGACGTGTCCCTGAACAAGAAGGTCAGCCAGTTCTTCTGGCGCTCCTGGGCCATCCAGGCCTCTTGGAACTACGAGCGTCAGATGAACATGGGCTTCCTCTACGGCATGGTTCCCACGCTCGACCGCCTCTATCCGGACGAGTCCGACCCCAAGCAGCTCGCTGCTAAGAAAGAGGCTTACCACCGTCACATGGCGTTCTACAACTGCACCCCGCAGACGAGCGCCTTTATCCTGGGCCTCACCGCCTCCATGGAGGAGGAGTACGCCAAGGATCCCGAGAACTTCGATCCCGATTCGATCAACGCGGTCAAGACCTCCCTCATGGGTCCGCTTTCCGGCATCGGTGACTCCTTCTTCCAGGGTACCATCCGCGTTATCGCTTTTGGTCTGGGCGTTCAGCTGGCTCAGCAGGGCTCCATCATGGGCCCGATCCTGGCCATGCTCATCTCCATCGTCCCCTCTGTGCTGATCACTTGGTTCGCAGCCAAGATGGGCTATCAGGGCGGCCACGAGTACCTGAGCAAGCTTCAGGGCGGCGACCTCATGGAGAAGCTCATGTATGTCTGCGGCATCGTGGGCCTTATGTCCGTGGGCGGCATGATCGCTACGCTGATCGGCGCCACCACCCCGCTGCAGTTCGCTGAGGGCACCGTTGTTATCCAGGACATCCTGGACGGCATGATGCCCCAGATGATCTCCCTCGGCCTCACCGGCCTTATGTACTGGCTCATCAAGAAGAACGTCAACACCGGTTGGCTTCTCGTGATCGCCATCGTGGGCGGCATCGCCCTCTCCGCGGCCGGCATTCTGGCCTAGTCGCGACCAAGCGCCTAACCGCTTTCCCCCGGGGGCCTGCCTGGCATCCCATACCCCAGGCAGGCTTCCATCCCCAAAATGCGACAATGGGACAGTCCCCTTGTCGCATCCTCAACGGACCGGCGACTCGGTCCAAACCACGGTAACCCTGCGAGCGCCCGGCAATGTGGCGCCGCAAAAATCGAAAGGAATGTGTCAGATGTACGAGATCGACCTTAACCTCCCTAAGCAGATCGTCGCTGACGTCCTGTCCAACCACGAGATCCACAGCGTCGCCTTCGTCGGCTGCGGTGCCTCCATGTCCGACCTTTACCCCGCCAAGTACTTCCTGGCCAACAACACGGACAAGCTGAACGTTCAGATCTTCACCGCTAACGAGTTCAACTACGACACGCCTTCCTGGGTCAACGAGCACACCTTCGTGATCACCTGCTCCCTCGGTGGCTCCACGCCCGAGACCGTCGAGGCCAACAAGACCGCCAAGAAGCACAACTGCCCGGTCGTCTCCCTCACCAACAAGGCTGGCTCCGCTCTGACCGTCGACGCCGACCACGTCATCGTCCACGGCTTCCACGCCAACTATGCCGCTAAGGCCGAGAAGCCTGGCTACGCCATCGCTCTTGCTCTCGAGATCCTTCAGCAGACCGAGGGCTATGATCACTACGAGGATATGATCACCGGCCTCACCAACATCTTCGACCTGTGCGAGAACGCCGCTCAGCACTGCACCAAGCTCGCCAAGAAGTTCGCTGAGGACTTCAAGGACGACAAGATGATCTACTTCATGGCTTCCGGTGCCTCCGAGAAGATGGCTTATTCTCACGCCGCCTTCCTGTTCACCGAGATGCAGTGGATCGACGCCGCCGCCTACAACACCGGCGAGTACTTCCACGGCCCGTTCGAGGTTTCCACCGAGGGTAAGCCCTACGTCTTCTTCATGTCCGATGGTGCTACCCGTCCGATGGACGCCCGCGCCCTCACCTTCCTTGAGCGCATGGGCGCCAAGGTCGCTCTGATCGACTCCAAGGACTACGGTCTGGCCGACGCCGTGCCGGCGAGCGTCATCACCTACTTCAACCCGCTGCTGCACCTCGCCGTTATGCGCGAGTACGGCAACCAGATCGCCGAGGCCCGTCAGCACCCGCTGACCATGCGTCGCTACATGTGGAAGCTTTCCTACTAATCACAAGTAAGTAAACCTTACGGGTTGATTGAGAGGGGATGGGGTTTGCGCCCCGTCCCCTTTTTTGCTCTTGAGAGGAGATGCGTATGATCAAGGCAGTGCTGTTTGATATGGACGGCGTGCTGGTCGATACCGAGTGGTTCTACAACCGCCGCCGCGTGGCGTTTATGGAGGAGAAGGGGTTCCACTTTGACGAGATCCCCGATCTCTCGGGGTCTAACGAGCCGGCCATTTGGCAGGCGCTGGTGCCCGACGATGTTGAGTTGCGCGAGCGCCTGCGCGTGGAGTACAAGCAGGTCTACAGCCCGGTCCATCCCGTTCCGTATGCCGAGCTGCTCAACGAGCAGACAGAGCCGGTGATGCGCGAACTGCACGAGCGCGGCGTGAAGTGTGCCATCGCGAGCTCGTCCTATCGTGAGCTGATTGACGAGCTGGTGGAGACCGCCGGTATCGCCGACGTGCTGGACTACACCATCAGCGGCCACGAGTGCAGCGCGTTTAAGCCCGATCCCGAGATCTACCTGCGTGCCATGGAGGCGCTGGGGGTGGAGCCTGCCGAATGCCTGGTTATCGAGGACTCGCCTTTGGGCATCGAGGCCGGCAAGCGCTCCGGCGCCCGCGTCCTGGCGCTGCGTCCGCACGAGGGCGTCAACCTAGATCAGTCCGCCGCCGACGTCGTCATCGACAGCCTGACCGACATTTTGGCCGCTTTGTAGTGTCAATCCGCCGCGAGAAGCATTGGTTCACGCGTCTTTTGCTGCGGATTGGCTTAATTTGTCCTCTATTTGGATTCGTTTGGCTTCGATTCGGACTAAGTGAGTAGGCTTTTTGGTGCAGTACGAGCGCAAAGTGCATCTGCTCTAGCAAAACCGCAGGTCACAGGGGTGGCGGTTTTGGGTGTGCTCTGCAGGTCGCGTAAAGTCTACTCACTTGTAATTTGGGCCTTTGGTCGTGGAGGCTGTTGGTCCCGCTTTGGTTGTCGAGAGAGGGTGAATTGAAGCGCCCCCGCACGCTCCATGCTACAATCGCGGGCATGCCCCACAACTACATCTGCCTTCGAAAGGAGCTTCCGTGGCGAACGCCATCGATCAGCTCACGGACCGCGTGCTCGTGCTCGGCCGCCTCACCATCGTCCGCCGTGCCATTACCGCCGTGGCGGTCACAATTTCTGCCGTCCTCCAAACATTCCTGATCCAGGCGTTCATTCAGCCCGCCGACCTGCTTCCGAGCGGTCTCACCGGCGTCGCGGTCCTGCTCGATCGCGTTACCTCGCTGGGCGGCGTTCACATCGACATCTCGCTCGGCATGCTTGCGCTCAACATTCCCGTGGCGCTCCTATGCTGGAGCGGCATTAGCAAGCGCTTCGTCATCTTCTCGATGATGCAGGTCGTGCTCTCGTCGCTGTTCCTCAACGTCTTTCACTTCGCTCCATTTTTGGGCGACAAGATTATGCTCATCATTTTTGGCGGCGTGGTCTCGGGTCTGGGCGCTGCCATCGCGCTAAAGTCCGGCGCATCTACCGGTGGCACCGACTTTATCGCGCTGTGGGTCTCCAACCACACGGGCAAGACCATCTGGGGCGTTATCTTTGGTTTCAATTGCTTTATCCTGGCGATCTTTGGCTTTATGTTTGGCTGGGACAACGCGGCGTACTCCATCGTGTTCCAGTTTATTTCGACCAAGACCATCGACAGTTTCTATCGTCGCTACGACCGCGTGACGCTGCAGATCACGACGCGCAAGGCTGACGAGGTCATGACCGCCTATGTTGACCATTTTCAGCACGGCATTAGCTGCGCCGAGGTCATCGGCGGATACAGCCGCGAAAAGATGTACCTGCTGCACGCCGTTGTATCGACCTACGAGAGCCAGGACATTATCAAGCTGGTGTGCGACATTGATCCCGGCGCCGTGATCAATGTGTTCCACACGCTCAACTTTGTGGGCGGCTGGTGGGGCGGTCATGTCGACGAGCCCATGCCCACGGCCGTACCCGATCCCGACAAGCCAGCGCGTATGACCAGCAGACAGGCGCGCCTCAGCGAGCAGGACAGCCTGCAGCAGGACGACGGCAGGTAGAGTGTTGGTATTTTGCCGGCACGGCGCAATCCTGTCCGCTTGAGCCTCCCGAAAGCCTCGCTGCTTTCGGGAGGCCTTCGTTTGCCCAGATAAAACCTACCAAAATGAAGCTGTCGCTTTTTGGTAGGGAGGGTGTATCGTTTTATCATTATGAGGTAACATGAAACTAGACGTTATATACGTATTAGTTATTTCGATATTTCGATAAGAGTGATTAGATATGCCTACACCCAAAAATGCGCCGCTTTACCAGCAGATTTATGACGAAATCAAGGATGCGATCGAGAAAGGTGTTTATGCACCCAAGGAGCGTATTCCGTCCGAGCTTGAGCTAGCCGAGCAGTACGAGGTGAGCCGCATCACGGTGCGCCGCGCCGTCGAGGAGCTGTGCTCCGATGGCTACCTGGTTAAGCAGCAGGGCCGCGGCACCTTTGTTTCCACGCCGCACATCAATCGCCAGTTCCACGCCTCGACGCTGCAGACGTTTACCGCGCTGTGTGCCAACAACGGCATGAAGGCCGGTGCACATGTGGTCGATCGCCAGATTGTGCCGGCGCGCCAAAACGAGATGGAGTTCTTTGGCCTGCAGAAGGATGCGCTGCTGCTGCATATCAAGCGCGTGCGTACGGCCGACGGCGAGCCCATCTTTGAGGAGAACATCTTTGTGCCGTTTGACGCCTACCGTGAGCTGTTGACGGCCGATCTTGAGGACAAGTCGATTTTTGCCGAGGTCGAGCGTGTTGGCGGAACGCCGATTGTCTCGGTTGGCTACCGTACGGTCGAGGCCGTTCGAGCTAACGCCGAGCAGGCGGCCGAGCTGGGCATTGCTCCGCACGATCCGCTGCTCAACCTGCGTGCCGGCTTTACCGGTCCCGATGACGAGCCGGTTTTGATGGGTAAGCAGTACTACGTGGGATCGCGCTACGTTATGGTCATGTAAGTTACGCGGTTTTACCAAACCGCGTAACGGCTCGACGCTGCAAGCGCCCCTAGGCGGCAATCTGACGTTCAATCGTCGGTCGCGTACCAAAGTACGCTTCCTTCCTCTTTCACGTCACCTTGCTCGCCTAGGGGCGCTTTCGCTGACTTATGCTCGACCTGCGACGTTTGCGCGCTTGTCAAGAGATTGGCCGTTGGGAAAGTGTCCAAAAATCCCACGCTCGTTCCTTTTGGATTGCGTTGCCCGTGGTCGACGGCCGTGCGGCACCGGTCCGCGTGGCGGCGTATAATCGGCGGCAGATGACTTGGACGTTAGGAAACCATGACCGATAGCATGCAGCAGATGGCGCTCGACACGCTCGGCGCCTATTTTGGCTACACCTCGTTTCGCCCGGGGCAGGACCGCATGGTCGATGCGATTCTTGCCGGTCGCGATGCGCTGGGTGTTATGCCCACGGGCGCCGGCAAGTCCATTTGCTACCAGGTGCCCGCGCTCATGCTGCCCGGCATCACCTTTGTGGTGAGTCCGCTGCTGTCGCTTATGGAGGACCAGACCCGTGCGTTGCTCGCGGCGGGTGCGCGACCCAGCTATCTCAACTCCAGCCTTACTCCGGCCCAGCAAAACACCGTGCTCAAGCGGGCGCGCGAGGGCCGCTACCAGCTTATGTACGTGGCGCCCGAGCGCTTGCTCGAGCCGCGTTTTTTAGCCTTTGCGCAGGAGGCTGCGGCGGACGGCGGCATTGGCGTGCCGCTCGTGGCCATTGACGAGGCCCACTGCGTGAGCCAATGGGGCCAGGATTTCCGCCCCGCCTATCTGCAGATTCGCGAGTTCATCGATTCCCTACCGCAGCGTCCCATCGTGGCGGCCTTTACCGCCACGGCGACCGAGCGCGTGCGTGCGGACATTCAGCAGATGCTCGGCCTGCAAAACCCCGCGACGGTGGTGACGGGCTTCGATCGCAAGAACCTCTACTTTGGTTGCGAGGAGATGGGCGACAAGGCCAAGACTGCCTGGGTGCGCGACTACGTGATTGCGCATTCGAGCGAGAGCGGCATCGTGTATTGCTCGACCCGCAAGACGGTCGACGCGCTGGCCGCGGAGCTTGCCGAGGCACTGGGCCCCAGCGGCATTCGCGTAGGCCGCTACCATGCCGGCATGGGCAACGACGCTCGCCGCCAGAGCCAGCGTGCCTTTATCGACGACGACATTCAGGTGATGGTTGCCACCAACGCCTTTGGCATGGGCATCGACAAGCCCAACGTGCGCTACGTGATCCATAACAACGTGCCCGAGAGCATCGAGGCATACTACCAGGAGGCGGGCCGCGCTGGCCGCGATGGCGACCCGGCCAGCTGCCATCTGCTGTGGAACGGTAACGATTTTCGCATGCGCCGCTTTCTGATCGATCGCGGCGATGCTGCCGACGAGGCGCTCGATGACGAGCAGCGCGCGTGGGCGCTCCAGAACCGTTATCGTCTGCTCAGCCAGATGGAGGGCTACTGCAATACCACCGGCTGCCTGCGCGAATACATGCTGCGCTACTTTGGCGACGAGGCCGCGGCCGAGCATGCGGCAGCCGCCGCGGGGGGCACGGCCAGACACAGCGCATAACCGCGA
>UQXC01000052.1 GCA_900544995.1 uncultured Collinsella sp.
CGACTCGCATAAAAAGCCTCCCATTTCTCATGTCCAAGAAATGGGAGGCAGTTCACACTACGTGCGGCGGGGGTTCTTTCGTCCTGCGGAGTGCCCGCGAAGGTTAGCCCTCAGATCCTGCTACGACTACGTCCTCAGATTGTGTGGGCGGATGAAGGACGTAGTTGGCCGGGTATTCCGTCCCCTTCGCTGTTTCGCGGCTTTGCCGCGAAACCTCGCGCCACTTTGGGGATGGATGGGGGACTTGGCTGTTGCCGCCTTTTCGGAGCGCTTCTTTATTCCTTTTGCTGGATGAAAAGCCCCTTGTTTTTGCAGGGGTGCATACTCGACTTATAAGTGTATAGAATCTCGTATAGCGCGAGTAAGATATTGCGCTGTCCGTTTTGTGTTTAGCAGAGATGTAGTTTGCATAATCCGACATAATCCTCGCTGCATTTAAATAAAGTCGCACGTAAATGGCGTAGATATGTCTGAGCTGGTGTTCTGTACGCTGAGCGGATAAAAACGACCGTTCACCGTTCAACTATTTTCAAAATGAATAAAATGAGCGATAAAGAGAATATAAACCTTAATAAACTCGCGTATCGCACGGACGCGGGTTATTAATGGGTTGTAGGCCTTTTACAGAAAGGATTCCAGCAATGTCTAAGCCTCTTGGCAAGCCCGATCGTATTGTCGTCGCCCTTGGCGGCAACGCCCTCGGCAACAACCCCGTCGAGCAGATCGAGGCCGTGAGCAACACCGCCCACGCTCTCCTCGGTCTCATCGAGCAGGGCAACGAGATCATCATCACCCACGGCAACGGCCCGCAGGTCGGCATGATCCAGAACGCCTTCGCCGCTGCCCACGATGCCATCGGTACCCCCGAGATGCCGCTGCCCGAGTGCGGCGCCATGTCCCAGGGCTACATTGGTTATCACCTGCAGCAGGGCATCGGCCGCGAGATGCACAAGCGCTATAAGCGTTGGCACGCCGCCACCGTCGTCACCCAGATCGAGTGCGACCCGGATGATCCCGCGTTCAAGAACCCGACCAAGCCGATCGGCCCCTTCTACACCGAGGAGCAGGCCAAGGAGTTCATGGCCGAGGATCCCTCCAAGGTCTTCGTCGAGGATTCCGGCCGCGGCTGGCGTCGCGTCGTCGCTTCCCCCGATCCCAAGAAGATCGTCGAGGCTGACTCCATCCTCAACCTGCTCGACAACGAGTTCATCGTCATCGCCTGCGGTGGCGGCGGCATTCCCGTCGTCCGCGACTACGAGAACAAGGGCTGCTACAAGGGCGTTCCCGCCGTCATCGACAAGGACCTGGGCGGCGAGCTGCTGGCCGAGGACTGCGATGCTGACGTTCTGTTCCTGCTGACCGCCGTTGAGCATGTTGCCATCAACTTTGGCAAGCCCAACCAGGAGGAGCTCGAGGACCTCACCGCCGACGAGGCCGAGCGCCTGGCAGACGAGGGTCAGTTCGGCAAGGGTTCCATGGAGCCCAAGGTTCGCGCTGCCATCAAGTTCGCCCGTTCCCGCAAGGGCCGCACCTGCATCATCGGCGCTCTGGACAAGGCCGCCGAGACCATGGCTGGCCTCTCCGGTACCCGCATTCACGAGTAGTCTCTACTCTGTTGCCTCTCTCGTGGGCGCCAGGTAAAGCGCCCACAAACTAGCCTCTCTTCATGAGCCCCGCAGTCCGCTCCGACTGCGGGGCTTTTGCTATTCACCTAGTCATTGGGGACGTTCTTAAATGACTAGTCAAACAAGAGCGTCCCCAATGACCACTCATTTAAGTCTGTCCCCAATGACTAGTAGTAGGCCCACATGGCTTCGACTTCGTTGAGGACCTCTACGACGCCCCAGCGGCGGGCGCTGCGGCTGGCCGAGTTGGGGTCGTAGACGCCAATTTGGTTGGCATCGTCGATGCCGTAGAGCACGATGTAGTGGCCTACGTTGGTAAACGTACCGGGGCGCACTGCGGCGATGACGGGCGCACCCGAGCGAAGTGCTTGGGTAATCGATTCGCGATCGTTATAGAGCTGTGTTCCGTTGAGCCCCAGCTGCCACGCACCGCCTGTCATAAACGACCACTCGGTGGCACCGGTGGGGGCGTAGTTGCCGGCTTCGGCCAGTGCGCATATATCGACCGGCGTCTTATCGGTATGGCCGGTCTTAAAGATATAGACCATGGCGAGGCAGGTGGGACCGCAAGCGTTTTCGCGAATAGTGCCACCGGCATAGGGCAGCTCCGACCATGCGGGGTCAATTTGGTAGATGTGGGGCATGGTGCCGGCCTGCCATTGCGAGCGTGGGGTCGAGAACGCAAAGGAGTAACCGGGCGCGACGGGAGCTTTAAGCAGCCTGTCCTCGGCAGTGGGCTCAAGACCGGCTGACCCGTGGGAGATACAGGATCCCAAAAACACAAAGACGAGGCAGGCGGCGATGGAGCAAAGCGCAAGGCGAAGGCGGCGGGCTGGAAGCGCGTGGCTTGTGGTGTGCGACGCGGGGTGAGGGGCGGAATTGCCGCGATCGCGTTGAGGTCGCGAAAAGGTGCGCTTGACGTAGTAGTCGGTCTTACGGCGATCGTAGCGGCGTGGCTGCGATGTGTCGGTCTGGCGTTGACGTGTGCTCGTACTCACGCGGTCTGACTGCTGCACGGTACGGCTTTGCCGCCGCGAAGAAGCCCCGGGCTGCTCTTGGGGGCGCTGCGGGTTGTCGTTGTCGGAGGTGCTTCTGGGCGTTGGCGTGGTGCGGCCGGCAAGGCGCACGCTTTGTGGCCGTTGGTCGCCGTCATTGTATCCGTATGCCATTCGAATCACCTTGCCTCATGTGTAACTTGTCTATCCTACATAAAAAGATGCACGACACATGGGCATGTGTGCCAAAAGCCTGACAAATGGTATGAACGTTGCCGCGCCGCGCGCCAAGCGTCACGGCAACAGGTATTCAAAAGCAGACAAGATGAAAGCGCCCAAGACGAATGACGTCTCCCGCCGTTCGTCCCAAAAACGGTGCCGCTCGTTTTGCAGTTCTGCCTTCGGTCGAGCTGCGAGCGGCGCTGCTGCGCCAAGGCCGTATCTTAAAGCCATGGAATAAAAGCGCGCGGCAAAACGGACCGCGCAAGGGGTGACGCCAAGGGCGTCAAACAGGAAAGGAGGGGAACAATGGCGGACAAGAACGCAGAAGTTGCAGTCGAGGATAACGGCGGCATGAAGAAAACGCTTTCGCTCTGGAACTTCTTCACCATCGGTTTCGGTGCCATCATCGGTACCGGTTGGGTTCTGCAGGTCGGCGACTGGATGGTCGTGGGCGGCGGTCCCGTTCCCGCTATGATCGCATTCCTCTTGGGTGCAATCTTCCTCGTGCCCGTCGGAGCTGTTTTCGGTGAGCTCACGGCTGCTATCCCCATCTCGGGCGGCATCGTCGAGTATGTCGATCGTAGCTTTGGCCGTACGCTGAGCTACATCACCGGATGGCTTTTGGCCCTGGGCAACGGCATCCTGTGCCCGTGGGAGGCCATCGCCATTTCGACCCTCGTGTCCGAGATGTTCGGCAGCCTGCCCGGCCTTGAGTGGCTGCGCGCCGTCAAGCTCTACACCATACTGGGGGCCGACGTCTACCTGTTCCCGACGCTGATCGCGCTCGGCTTTGCAGTCTACGTCATCTTCCTCAACTTCCGCGGCGCTAGCTCGGCTGCCAAGCTCCAGGCCTTCCTGACCAAGGCCCTGCTCTGCGGCATGCTGCTCGCCATGGGCGTCTCGCTGTTCACCGGCTCGCCGGACAATGCCATGCCCGTGTTCTCCCAGGTCACCGGCGCTGGCGGCGGCAAGGCCGCTACCGAGAGCTCCAGCCTGTTTGCCGGCATCGTGTCGGTCCTGGTTCTGACCCCGTTCTTCTACGCTGGCTTCGACACCATTCCTCAGCAGGCTGAGGAAGCAGCCGAGGGCCTCAACTGGAACAAGTTCGGCAAGATCATCTCCCTGGCCCTGCTGGCCGCCGGCGGCTTCTACATGGTCTGCATCTACTCGTTCGGCACCATCCTCGACTGGCATGAGTTTGTTAAGAGCCCGGTTCCCGCGCTTGCCTGCCTCAAGGGCATCAACATGCTTCTGTACCTGGCCATGCTCGTCATCGCTACGCTTGGACCCATGGGCCCGATGAACTCCTTCTACGGCGCCACGAGCCGCATCATGCTCGCCATGGGCCGCAAGGGCCAGCTGCCCGAGCAGTTCGCCGAGGTCGACCCCAAGTCCGGCGCTCCCAAGCTTGCCTGCGTCGTCTTGGGCGTCATCACCGTCGTCGGACCGTTTTTGGGCAAGAACATGCTCATCCCTCTGACCAACGTGTCGGCTCTCGCCTTCATCTTCTCCTGCGGTATGGTCGCCCTCGCTTGCCTGCGCATGCGCTTCACCGAGCCCGACCTGCCTCGTCCCTACGAGGTGCCCGGCGGCAAGTTTGGCATCGGCCTCGCTATCGCTGCCTGCGCCATCATCATCGGCCTGCTCGTGATTCCGTTCTCTCCCGCCTCCCTCAACATGGTGGAGTGGAGCATCGTGATCGGCTGGCTGGCCGTCGGCCTGGCTCTCATGGCCTTCACCAATTCCCGCAAAAAGTAACGCCGAGCCGGGGCGGATCAGGTGCGCGGGACCCTCTCTTCCGCGCACCGAACCCGGCGCCACTTGGGTAGCTTTGTGAGGCCTTAACCCAACACGGCCTCGCCCACTATATGGATCCATAAGGAGGAACCATGTCCACTAAGTATGCAATCGTTGGCGGCAAGCTCATCGACGGTACCGGTGCCGAGCCGGTCGAGAACTCCCTCGTTCTCGTCGACGACAACGGCAAGATCGAGTACGCCGGCGCCATGCAGGACCTTCCCGAGGGCGTTGAGGTCATCGACGCCGCCGGCAAGACCGTCCTTCCCGGCCTGATCGACACCCATCTGCACTTCTCGGGCAACCTGACCGACGATGATACCGATTGGGTCATGCAGCCGCTCCTCGAGAAGCAGGCCGTCGCCGTCAAGCAGGCCTACGACTGCCTCACCCACGGCCTCACCACCGTCTGCGAGATCGGCCGCTTTGGTATCCAGATTCGCGACTGCATCGACAAGGGCGTCTTCAAGGGCCCGCGCGTTCTGGCCACCGGCCTCGGCTTCTGCCGCGTTGCCGGTCACGGTGACTCCCACCACTGCACCCAGGAGCTCAACAAGGAATCCCACCCCTGGGGCGACCAGGTCGATGGTCCTTGGGATCTGCGCAAGGCCGTCCGTCGTCGCCTGCGCGAGAACCCCGATGCCATCAAGATTTGGGCTACCGGTGGCGGCATCTGGCGCTGGGATTCCGGTCGCGACCAGCACTACTGCTCCGAGGAGATTCAGGCCGTGGTCGAAGAGGCCAAGATGGTCGGCATCCCCGTGTGGAGCCACTGCTACAACAACCACGCCGCTGCCTACGACTCCGTCCGCTTTGGCTGCGAGCAGCTGATTCACGGCTTCGATATCGATGAGCGCACCATGGACCTCATGGCCGAGCAGGGCACCTTCTTCACCCCGACGATTGCCTTCCTGCCCACCTGGTACGCCACCTATCCGCCCGTCTACGTCCCCGAGCTGCACGACAAGTACGAGGGCACCCTGGTCGAGAAGGAGCTGCAGCGCAATTACGACTGCCTGCGCGAGGCCAAGAAGCGCGGCGTCATCATGACGATCGGCTCCGACTCCTTCTCCTTCGTCACCCCGTACGGCACCTGCTCCATCGAGGAGATGTACGAGTTCGTCGACAAGATCGGCTTCACCCCGGTCGAGACCATCACCTGTGCCACTCTCAACGGTGCCAAGATGTGCCACATCGAGGACGAGACCGGTTCCATCGAGGCCGGCAAGTGCGCCGACCTGCTGGTTGTCAACGGTGACGTCGCCGCCGACATCCACGTGCTCAACACCGACAACATGGACGTCATCATGAAGGACGGCTGGATTGTCGAGGCCGGCACCTTCGGCGAGGCAAACAAGTACAGCGCCTAAGCTACCGTTCATCGATGGCTTGATGTAAAACACAGTATTTGATTGCATAATGCAATGGAGAGGGTCGCTTGCGGCCCTCTTTATTGCTATGGGGTGCGTCAATAAGAAGGAGATGACGGTGGATCTCAATAGGCTGATTCTGGGCAAGAGCTACAACTCTACCAAGGTCTTTCGTACCGCTCAGCATGTGGTTCAAGCCATCTTGCTCGGTATTGTCGTTCCGCTGCTTATCCTGCTGCTCATCTGGGATCTAACCGATAATCCCAATCCCGTTCCGGCCGTTGTCGTCATTGCCGGCTTGGTCATGCTGTGCTTCTTCTTCTCGTACGTCTTTGTCGTTCCCGACGACCTCACATCGAGCGCAACCGACCGC
The DNA here is from genome assembly GCA_900544995.1 of uncultured Collinsella sp. GTDB lineage: Bacteria > Actinomycetota > Coriobacteriia > Coriobacteriales > Coriobacteriaceae > Collinsella. Next base: position 6,383 of record UQXC01000052.1, read on the forward strand.
ACGCTCGCCATCGCTTCAAAAATATTCGCCTACACGTCGCGCGGCCTTACGCCCGAAGCTGCCCTGGGCGCCTCTAAGATCATCCTGTCCGAAACTATCGCCTCTGCCATCTGCTTTACCGACGGCAAGCAGGTGTTGGCAGGCTGGGGCGAGGACTCGGCAAAATGCCCCGCGGGCACCCCGGTGGTACTGCGGACTACGCTCAACGTGATCAACAGCGGTGAGCAAAGCGTGTTCTCGCGCGATGCCTCGACCGAGACGGGTGGCTACTTTCCGCGCCTGCGCGCCGGTATTGTCGCACCGCTTACCGTGCGCGGGCATTGCGTGGGCACGCTCGAGCTGTATTATCCCCGTCTGAGCAGCATCGATATGCGCCAGACGGCGCTTGCCTCGGGCTTTGCCGACCTCATTTCCACGCAGCTTGCGAGCTTTGAGCTCGAGCGCCAGGACGAGCTTACGGCCCGCGTGGAGCTGCGCGCCTTGCAATCGCAGGTCGATCCTCATTTTCTGTTTAACACCATCAGCACCATCGTGTCGCTCGTACGTACCGAGCCGGACAAGGCAAGGTCGCTGCTGATCGACTTTTCCAATTACTACCGTCAGACGCTTTCTGATTCCGATACCCTCACAACGCTCGAGCACGAGGTGGAACAGGGCACTCGCTATATCAATCTTATGCAGGCTCGTTATGGCGACGGCCGTCTGCGCGTCTCGGTCGATATCGACTTTGAGGTGCGCGATTGCATGGTGCCGCCGTTTATCTTGCAGCCGTTGCTCGAAAACTGCATCAAGCATGCGCAGCGCGAGACCGAGCCGCTTTCTATTCATGTTAGGGCTTTCGAGACCGATGACGGTTTGGAGATCATCGTCGAGGACGATGGCATCGGTATGAGCGAAGAGGTCTGTGCGCATCTGTTTGAGCAACATCACCTGGAGGAGCCCGAGAGCATTACCGCCGACGGCTCCGTCAAGCGAGGTTGCGGCCTGGCGCTCTTCAACGTGCTTCAGCGCATCCATTTCTTTTACGGAGAAGATTCCGGCATGCGCGTGAAGTCCCAGGAGGGCGTGGGAACGCAGGTCATCGTCGAGCTGAACGGCGAGCCGCATGAGCCCGCGCCGTTGACGGCGTAGCACGCGGTTGGATTGAGAGAAAAAGAGGGGAAGCACATATGTCCGAAGGCTGGAACATCTTGGTGGTTGATGACGAACCTCCCATTAGGGCTGAGCTACGCTATCTGTTGGAAAAGGATACGCGTGTGGGCCAGATTGCCGAGGCGGGCAATGTCACCGAAGCCGTGGAGTCGATTCTGTCGAACAAGCCCGACGTGCTGTTTTTAGACATTACCATGCCCGGTCGCTCGGGAATTGAGCTTGCCGAGACGCTGCAGAACCTAAAGACGCCGCCGGTGGTTGTGTTTGTGACGGCGTTTGCCGAGTATGCGGCTGATGCCTATAACCTCGATGCCGTCGATTATGTCGTCAAGCCGGTCGAGGACGCACGCCTGTCAAAGGCACTCGACAAGATCGAGGCAGCCTTGGGTGTCCGTCGTGTTATCCACGCTCCGCGCCAGCCTTTGCGTCTGACGGTGGACCGCGGGGGCAAAAAGGTGTTCATTCCCGCCGCAGACGTCTGCTACTTTGAGGCGCGTGCCGATTTTTGCAATGCCATCTGCGCCGAGGGAACGTACCTGATCAATGAGTCGATCTCTTCGCTCGAGCGTCGCTTGGTCTCCGAGGGCTTTATTCGCGTTCATCGCAGCTATCTGGTCAATTTGGAAGACGTGCACAATGTTGAGATTGGCTCCACGGGGTTGATGGAGCTCAGGCTTGACCGCGTGAGCTCGACGGTGCCGGTGTCCCGTCGTCGTGCCGCCGAGGTTAAAGCACACTTGGGGCTTGCGTAGACGGTCTGCGTGCCGTCGTTTACCATCGCAGGTTTGGCATGGGCGCGCGGTGGGCATAATGGGTGGCATCGAATGAAATCGAAAGGATCATTATGCCCGCGCTTATCACCCATCATCTGTTTGGCGAGGAAAGCATCGACCGTCTTCCGCAGGGCGTCATCACGTCCGATGAAGAGCGCATTGCCTTTATCTTGGGCAACCAAGGCCCCGACCCGTTTTTCTTTCACATTCTGACACCGCGTGTTTCCGACTGCACGCTGCTGGCGCAGGTCATGCATCGGTCGCGCATGTCTCGCCAGTTCGCGTGCCTGCGCGACGGCGTGTCACATCTGCTGCCGCGCGACGCCAGCTTGGGTCGCGCCTTTGCGCTGGGCCTGCTGTCTCATTACGTGCTCGACCGCAACGCCCATCCTTTTGTCTATGAGCAGCAGTTTGGCATCGTGGAGTCCGATTCAGAGCTTGAGAATTCGAGCAGTCAGGTCCATGCCGTGATCGAGAGCGACCTGGATGTGCTGATGCTGCAGCTTAAACGCGATGACGCTACGGTCGACGATTACCCGCCGGCGGGCGAGATCGTCACCACCGATCGCATCAATCGCGTGGCCGGCGTGCTGATGAGCTATGTTGCCGGACGCGTGTACGGCATTGACATTCCGGCGGGGGAGTACGGTGCTGCCGTTGCCAATATGCAGCGACTTTACCGCGCGATTGAGCCGGCCGGCTCCGCAAAGACGCGCGCGATCTCGCTGGTTGAGGGCTTGGTGCACGACTACTCGCTGCTCGACGGCCTTGCCCATCGCGTGACGACGGAGTTGCCCGAGCGCACCGGTAACCTGGGCCATCTGACATGGAAGAATCCCTTTACCGACGAGGTCTCGAACGAGAGTTTCCCCGAGGTCTTTGATCGCGCGCTGGTCGATTACGAGTGCACGGTCGCACGTTTTATCGAGACCGGCGACATGGACGCCGTGACCGGCCACGTCAACTACAGCGGTCGCGTGCTCAATGCCGATGAGGAGTTCGACCGCGAGGAATAGGGCCCGTGCGTGCCCCTTTGCCGAATCCTTACCGGCGGTTCTGGACAATTGGGGTACGATGAACTAACTGCATATCGGGCGAATACGAAGGGTCCCTGTCCATGAAATACACCAAGCTCGAGCGTAACTGGGTCATGTACGATGTGGGCAATTCGGCCCTCGTGCTGCTCAATACCTCGGTGGTGCCCATTTACTTTAACGCCATCAATACCGGCGCTTCCTCGGCCGACCTGGTGGTCGCCTGGGGCAATGCACAGACGATCGCCTCGCTGGTCATCGCTATGCTCATGCCCATTCTGGGCGCGCTTGCCGACTACGCCGGTAACAAGATCAAGTTCTTCTTGGGCTTCTTCCTCACGGGCCTGGTTCTTTGCCTGGCGCAGGCTATCCCAATGTCTGCCATGGCATTTTTGACCGTGTACGTGCTGTGCACCATCGGCCTTAACTCTTCTATGACGTTCTACGACGCCATGCTGCCCGACATTACCACCGACGAGCGCATGGACGCCGTGTCCAGCTCGGGCTATGCCTGGGGCTATATCGGTTCCACCGTGCCGTTCGTCATCTGCCTGGCGCTCATCATGGGTGGCCCCGCTCTTGGCGTCCCTACCATGCTGGCAACGCGTCTGTCGTTTATCATCACTGGTGCCTGGTGGCTCATCTTTACCCTGCCGCTCATTCGCACCTATAAGCAAAAGTACGGTCGCGAGCGCGGTCCCGAGGACACTATCGGCCACATCGTGGGCGGTGTGTTCTCCGAGGTCGGACACACCATGCGCGAGATCGCCCACAACAAGACCGTGCTGGTCTACATGATCGCGTTCTTCTTCTATATCGACGGTGTGCACACGGTCATTTCCATGGCCACCAGTTACGGATCGGCCTTGGGCATCGATTCGACGCAGCTGGTGCTTGCGCTGCTCGTTACGCAGTTCGTGGCCTTTCCGTCCGCCATCATCTACGGCAAGCTCGCCGGCCGCGTGGGCACGCTCAACATGATCCTGGTGGCGGTCGCCGCCTACATGGGCATTGTGCTGTTCGCCGCGTTCTTCCTCAAGACTGCCTTTGAGTTTTGGGTGCTTGCCATTATGGTCGGCCTGTTCCAGGGCGGCGTGCAGGCGCTCAGCCGTAGCTACTTTGGCCGCATTATCCCCAAGGAAAAGTCCAACGAGTACTACGGCTTCTTTGACATCTTCGGTCGCTATGCAAGCGTCATGGGCACCTTCCTGGTGTCGGTCGTCACCTCGCTGACCGGCAACCCGTCGCTGGGCGTCCTTTCCATTGGCGTGCTGCTGATCGTTGGCTTTATGCTGCTGGTCCGCCTGTCCCGCATGACTCGGGCGGCAGAGCATGCCGCATAGGAGCGGGCGGCTATTGTGCCTGTCCACGGTACTCTTTTGGGGTTATCCGCAATAAACATTGCGACTTGCGAGCAATGATTTGCCCAAGTGGGTATGATGGAATCAGCTAGGTCGCGGGGCGTCGCCTGTGTTTGGCGGCGTCCCGTTTTTGTGTTGCAGGGAGGGTAAGGCATGAACGCCACAGTCGTGATTCCAACGTATTGGGCGGGCGATGACGCTTGCGCAAACGCCCCTGGCACCTATGACCATTCGACGCGACTCAACGCCGACAATCCCGAACTCGACCGCTGCCTGGCCTCGCTTGAGCAGGTACGTGACATCCCGCGCATCATCCTTTTGGTGGTCTGTCCCGTTTCTGCCACAGCCGATGTGTCGCTGCGCGTGCACGAGATTGTCGACGCGCATCCCACGCTCAAGGTCACCGTTGTCACCAACACCCAGGCCTCGCATATCGCAGACCGGGTTGCTCAGATCGCGCCCAAGGGTTCGGGCGAGTGCGTGAGCCTGCGAGGCTACGGTGCCATCCGCAACATGGGGCTAGCCTGTGCCGCTGTGTTGGGGCATGACGCGGTTATCTTTTTGGATGACGATGAGACTGTCATCGACGCCGACTTTATGAAGCGCGCGACCTATGCGTTGGGGCAGCAGACGCGTCAGGGCTTGCCGATCTTGGTCAAGAGCGGTTATTTCTACGATCGCGACGGCTCGCCGCTGGCTCCCACGGACAAGGCGGGCATCTGCCATCGTTGGTGGACCAAGCGCATCGAGTTCAACCGTTGGATGAAAAAGGCGCTCTCGGGCACCCGCATCTCGCGCTCCAACTACGTGTGCGGCGGCCTGATGGCCCTGCACGCCCGCGCCTTTACGCGTGTGGCCTTTGACCCGTTTATCACCCGCGGCGAGGACTTGGATTACCTCTTTAACATGCGCATGTTTGGCTACGACGTGTGGTTCGATAATGAGTGGACCGTGCGCCATCTGCCTCCGGAGTCCGAAAAGCGCTCACCGCGCTTTATGCAGGATGTATACCGTTGGTACTACGAACGGGCCAAGTTGACATTCGCCGCGCATCAAAAGGAGCTCATTCCCGTTACGGCGGCATCGCTCATGCCCTACCCGGGCCCGTGGATTTCGCGCGAGCTCGACGACCGCGTGCGCAAGACCGCTATGGTCCGCAGCGTGTTTACCCGCGAGCATGAGGGCTACCTGAGCATTTGGCGCCATGGTATCGGCGAGGCAAAGGCCTATGCGCGCCAAAACGCTGCAAGCTACCTGCGTTTCCAGAGCTTTTGGCCCAAGATCATGGACGGGCTTTGGCGTGACGCACAACTGATCAGTATCCTGGAGGGGGCCGAATGATCGACCGCCGCGCCCAGCGCGATAGTTCAATATCAATCTTTCGCATCATTGCCGTTGCCTGCGCCATTTGCGTGCTGGTGTACTTTATTTTTGCCTTGGTGACCGGTATCGAGCCGATCGCCACGGTGATTGCCTGCGCGCTGCTGTGCATCTTTCTGTGCATCTTTATCTTTTTGACGCTCAATCCCGATTCGGTGCGCTCCCAGTACACCGAGGAGACGCTCTCGGTGGCCTCGGCCATGCTCGAGGACATTAAGGGCGGTCTGACGCAGGAGTCGGCGCGTTTGGTGTGCCAGCGCATTTTGCCCGAGACGCGTGCCATGACGGTTGCCATCACCGACGAGGGCAACGTGCTGGCCTGCGCGGGCGAGCTTGAGAAAAAACTACTGCCAGATTCTCCCATCCACACGCTTGCCACGCGCTACGTTATTGAACATGGCATCGTGCAGTCGTTCAACCGTATGGTGGATGTCGTGGGCTCGGACGGCTCGCACAACCAAGTTCCCGCCGGCATTATCGCCCCCATCAAGGTGGGCGATCGTACCGTCGGCACGCTCAAGTTCTACTACAAGACCCCGCGCGCCGTCGACCGTACCCAGTACGCGCTTGCCTCGGGCTTTGCCGAGATCTTGTCCACGCAGCTCGCCATCCACGAGCTCGAGGTGCAAAAGGAACTCACGGCGCGCGCCGAGGTGCGTGCGCTGCAAGCGCAGATTAACCCGCACTTCCTGTTCAACACGCTGAACACCATTGCATCGTTTACGCGCACCGACCCGCTGCGGGCCCGCGAACTGCTTCGTGAGTTCTCATCGTTCTATCGTGCCACGCTCGACAACTCGGGATCGCTTATTCCGGTCTCGCGCGAGGTTGCACAGACCAAGCGCTACCTTACCTTTGAGAAGGCCCGCTTTGGCGAGGACCGCGTGCTTGCGACGTTCGATGTGTCCGAGGACGTGGAAGATACGCTGGTGCCGGCGTTCGTGATCCAGCCGATTGTCGAGAACGCCGTGCGTCATGGTATGGGCGATGACGACGCCCTGAGGATCGACGTGACCGTTCACCAAGACGGAGAGGATGCAATCTTGATTGCCGTGGCCGATAATGGCGTGGGCATGGATGAGGGTACCGCCGCCAGACTGTTTGACGAACGCTCTGCCCGTCCCGACGCCAGCTCTCCCCAGGGTGGCGGCGCCGGTGTGGCCATGCACAATATTTCGGAGCGCATCCATCGCTTTTATGGGCCGCACTCCTATACGCGTGTCGAATCGGCGCCGGGCAAGGGCACCAAAGTGCTCCTTCATCTTGATTTGTCAGAGAGCATCTTTGACATTCAAGAGTAAAATAAAAGGCTACGGGCTCAACGTCATGCGATGGATGCCCGGCGTAGTTAGTTGACGAAAGGTTTTATCCCTATGCTGCGTGCGATGATTGTGGATGATGAGGCGCCGGCTCGCTCGGAGCTTCGCTTCCTGCTCGAGCAAACGGGCAAGATCGGCACGATCACGGAGGCGTCGAGCGTCCGCTCCGCCATCGAGATGCTTATGGAAAGTCGCGTGGATGTCGTGTTTCTCGATATCTCGATGCCCGGTGCCTCGGGCCTGCAACTTGCCGAGGCGCTGCATAAGCTTAAAAATCCGCCGGCGATCGTGTTTGTGACTGCGTATAGCGACCATGCGGTCGAGGCATTCGACGTGGATGCCGTCGATTATCTGATGAAGCCGGTCGAGGAAGCTCGCTTGGATCGCGCGATCGAGAAGGTCATGCAACGCGCTAAGCCGGTTACGGACAGCAAGGTGACCATCGAGCGTATCCCGGTGGAAAAGGGCGGCCGCAAGGTGCTCATTCCCGTGGACGACATTCGCTTTATCATGGCCAAGGACGATTACTCCTGCATCTATACCGTCGATGATCGCTTTTTGTCGACGACCTCGCTGGCGCAGTTTGAGGCCAAGCTCTGCGACTTTGGCTTCTTCCGTGTTCACCGCCGCTATATCGTCAACCTGGCGTGCGTCACGGACGTTGAGACGGTGCCCTCGGGCGCCATCCAGCTGGGCATTACGGGCGTCGACGAACGCGTGCCGGTTTCGCGCCGCCGCGTCGTGCCGCTTAAGAAGGCCCTGAGTCTCTAGCACGCTGGCCCCGCAGCCCTGTGGACCCATCGTCTGCGGAGCCGTGGGGCCTTTTTATGCATCTGCCGAATCGTTTTTTTGCGGAAGGGATCCCATGAACAGTGCAAGTGCCAAGCGCATCGACATCATCTCGGACACCCACGGCTATCTTTCGCCTGCGCTCTTGGATGAGCTTGAGGGCGCAGACCTGATTATCCACGCTGGCGACCTCACGTCAGAGATGGACTACGAGCACCTATGCACCATCGCCCCCGTGCGGGCCGTACTGGGCAACAACGATTACTACCGCGACTACGGTCCCGATGTAGACCGTCTTGCACTCTTTACCTACGAAGGCCTCAAATTCGCCGTAGCCCACTACCGCGAAGACCTTCCGGTGGGATCCGTAGACGTAGCCATCAACGGCCACACCCACGTAACCAAAGAAGCCCAGGTGGGCCGCTGCTTAGTCCTCAACCCGGGCAGCGCCAGCTACCCCAGAGGCACCCGAGGCCCCACCATGGCCAGAATGCTAGTAAAAGACGGCAAGATCATAAGCAACAAGTTTATTGACCTAGACTAACCGCAACAAAAACGGGGGATGCACAATGCATCCCCCGTTTCCATTTGAGCCAATGGCCGAGCTTCAACAAGAACCTTAGACAACCCCGCCGCGGAGAACGGGGCCGCCGA
>UQXC01000053.1 GCA_900544995.1 uncultured Collinsella sp.
CGTTCGCATGGGGGGGCCGCCGGCCTCATCGCCTACAGCGCCCGCCGCACGGCGCTCGAAACCGACACTGCCGATGAGGTCAATTCTGATAAGCCTCACTAGCTCTCAGTTACCTTTGCGAGAGACGCCGACTCGGCTCATCGAACATCAAAAGGGGCTGGCCCCGATAACTCGGAGCCAGCCTTGAGTCGCCTGACGTGAGAATCACAGCGCTACTTGAGCTTCAGAGCCTCCATCATGGGCACGGCGGCATCCCAATCGATCTTCCAGCCGATCGACACGCGGACGGTTTCACCCGTTGCGGGAGCCGTCGCAAACAGTGTATGGCCGTTGTCGGGACCGGTAAAGCGCAGCCACGTTATGCCGTTGCACTCGACCTGGTCGGTTGTTGTCTCCTTGCCTTCGTAGACCTGCTCTAGGCTTGCAACCTCTTCCTCCGGCGAGCGCGGGAAGATGCTGATGTTCAGGCGTCCTCCAGTCTCGTCGTGGAAGAAGTCTGCCTTTTCGCGCTCTTCGTCGGACGAATCCAGCGTGTACCCATCGGCGGCCTCGATGCTGTACGATGCGCAGTCGATGCCCGTTAAATCTGCCTTCTCGCCAGAATCGGCCACGCCGCCGGCCGCCTTGAACTCCTTGGTCTCGCATCCCGTGGTGTCAAAGTGCATGGCCTCATGATTCTTGGCGGGGGCATAAGCGTCTACGAACTCGACAGTGATGGGCCCGTAGTACGCCGTCTTGGGCGCCCAGAAATACACGTACTCAACGGTCTCGCCCGGGCCGATATCTGGCCTCTCGGAAAGGTCGATGCCCTCGTGCAGCTCATCGGGAGCCTCGCTTGCAACGTAGTCGAGCACGGCCGCCTTGTCGGAAGTAAACAACGGGTCGCCTGCCTCAAGATCGCCCTGGGCAGCATGCACGTTAAAGGAACTGAACGTCCTGTTCTTTGTGTTGTTGTTGGTGATCTTGATGTGCAGGTAAAAGCCGTCCTGCAGCTTGGCATCGCCGCGATAGAACGTACCGTGAGCCACCGACTCATAGGTAATGCCTGCTACCTCGACCGTCTGCGAATCATAGGCCTTGGGCTTTTCCTGCACAGGCGCGCTGCCGCCCGAACTGCCAGCCGAGCCGCTCGGAGCACTACCGCCACAGCCGGCCACCGTACACGCCAGCACGGCCGAAAGCGTCACGGTGGGAATTCCTAACAGCAGCTTCTTCGTCATGGGCTTCATCATCCTCACCGCTCCTTTCGCTTGCACCTCATCCGTTGCCCAAGGCCTTCGTCGTCCCGTGGCATCGGCTTCCACTATGAGCGTATGACGAAACACGGCGCCGGCGAAGTGACCCGTGGCCCAAATAACGACCCACCAGCGTTCCTTATGGGCCAAAAGAACTCGCACATGCACGCCCCCGGCCCATAAAACGAGACGTCTGTCCCAATGTTCGATTCGATCCAACAATCCGCACGACACGTTTTCGACAACGTATCCAACCGCAAACGCAGCAAGACGCATTCGGCCGCCTTCAAATTTACTCGGGCAGAACCGACTCGGTTTTGTCCGAGTAAACTCGAGCATAAACTGATCCATGCGATACAATTAACTCGGACAAAACCGAGTCGGAAGGAACCGAGTAAGTGGAATTTATTGGCAGGGAGCGTGAGCTCGCCCGTATTAAGAAAACGCTCAAAGCACCCGAGCAGCGCAATGTTCTCATTTACGGCAGGCGTCGCGTCGGAAAAAGTGAGCTCATCAAGCAGGCGCTAACCGATTTGTCGGACGTCGCAACGGTCTATTACGAGTGCCGCCAAACCTCCGAGGCAGACAACCTCGAGAGTCTGTCCGTCCTTGTTGCTGAAGCGCTGAGCTTTCCTCCGCTCGCCTTCACAGGCATCCGCGAGCTCATCGAATTTCTGTTTGCCCAAGCTAAAGACAAGAACATTACCCTCGTTCTCGACGAATACCCCTACTTGAGAGATGCGGTTAAAGGCCTAGACAGCATTCTTCAGACCTCAATCGACGCCCACAGGGAAGACTCACGTTTAAACATTGTCCTGTGCGGCTCCTACGTTGAGATTATGAAATCCCTCATCGAGCATGAAAGCCCCCTCTACGGGCGAATTGATCTCGCGCTTGAGCTTAAGCCCATGGATTACTTTGACGCTGCGAAGTTCTATCCCGCGTTCTCGCCCGAGGACAAGGTGCGGCTCTATAGCGTTTTTGGCGGTATCCCCTTTTACAATCGCCTCATCGATCAATCCCAAAGCGTACGCGACAACATCATCGAGCTCGTCACGGAACCTGGCGCCCGCTTAGAAAGCGAGGTGCCGTCCTATCTCAACGCCGAGATCTCGAAGATGACCAACGCCAACGAAGTTTTCGGGGCTCTCGCACAAGGCTACTCCCGTTGGGGGGACGTGCTGGCACAGTCGCACGTCTCGAGCGGTCCGGCCATGGCAGACGTGCTCGACAAGCTCATGTCACTCGAAATCGTCCAAAAGCGTGCACCCATCAACGACCCTACGAACAAGCGCAAGTCTGGCTACTTTGTAGTGGATCCGCTTTCGCTCTTTTACTATCGCTATGTTTTCCGCAATGCCTCAGCGCGTCAGCTGCTCGACTCGGAAGTCTTCTATGATCGTCACGTCTTCCAAGACTTCGAGGAAAACTACGTTCCTCATATGTTCGAGGAGATCTGCCGTCAATACCTCGTGCGGCAGAACAGGACCGGCAAGATCGAACCGGCTTTCGACGCCATAGGCAAGTACTGGTACGACGACCCCGCAAACAAAACGAGCGGCGAATTCGATGTGGTAACGCAAGACCCCGAGGGCTACGCATTCTACGAAGCAAAGTTCCGCAAATCCCCCATCACGCAAAAAATGGTCGACGAGGAAATCGCCCAAGTCGAGGCAACGGGACTCAAGTGCCATCGCTATGGATTCTTCTCCCGTTCGGGCTTCGAAGCTGGCGAAAGCGATCGAACCGTCTTCATCGACCTGCCGCAGATGTTTGGATAGGACAGGACAGGTCCCTCCCGCATTCCAAGCATTCATTATCTAATCGAACGATTGTTCGATGGATTTCGTGTTGGTTGGAATCGTCTGTGGGCTGGGCTATGCTACCTTGACTATCTATATGACTAAAACGCAGCAAAGGAGCACCGAGAGAGCGAGTATGGCAAAAAACACCGCAAACTATGGTAACGACAGTATCCGCCAGCTCAAGGACGAGGAGCGCGTACGCCTGCGCCCTGCCGTCATCTTCGGCTCGGACGGACTCGATGGCTGCGCGCATGCCGCCTTCGAGATTCTGTCCAACGCCGTTGACGAGGCGCGCCAGGGCTACGGCAAGCTCATCACCCTTACCGCCTTTCGCGATGGCTCCATTCAGGTAGAGGACAACGGCCGTGGCTGCCCGCTCGACTGGAACCCCTCCGAGAAGCGCTTTAACTGGGAACTCGTCTTTTGCGAGCTCTACGCCGGCGGCAAATACAATAACAACCAGGGCGGCGACTACGACTTCTCGCTCGGTACCAACGGCCTGGGCTCGTGCGCGACCCAGTACGCCTCCGAGTACATGGACGTCACGGTTTGGCGCGATGGCAACAAGTACTCCCTGCACTTTAAGAAGGGCAAGGTTGTCGGCGCCAAGAAGAAGGCACTCGAGATTGAGCCCAGCGACGAGAACCGCACCGGCACCACCATCAAGTGGCGCCCCGATCTTGAGGTCTTTACCTCGATCAGCATTCCCCACGACTGGTATCGCGAGACCATGCGCCGCCAGGCCGTGGTCAACGCCAACGTGACCTTCCGCCTGCGCATCGAGGGCGACGATGGTGAGTTTTCCGAAGAGGATTTTTGCTATCCCAAGGGCATCGAGGACTATGTGCTCGAGAAGGTCGGTACCGACTACCTTACCGAGCCCTTCTTTATCGAGGCCGACCGTCGCGGTCGCGACCGCGAGGACCTGCCCGACTACAACGTGAAGATTACCGCGTGCATGTGCTTCTCGCGCACCTTCATGATGCAGGAGTACTACCACAACTCATCGTGGCTCGAGAACGGCGGTTCGCCCGAGAAGGCCGCCCGCAGCGCTCTGACCAGCGCCATCGATGCCTACATCAAGCAACAGGGCAAGTACAACAAAAACGAGAGCGGCATTAAGTGGCAAGACGTCCAGGACTGCCTGGTGCTGGTGACCAACTGCTTCTCCACCCAGACGTCCTATGAAAACCAGACTAAGAAGGCCATCAACAACCGCTTTATCCAGCAGGCTATGACGGCCTTCTTTAAGGAGCGCCTCTCGACCTACTTGATCGAGAACAAAGACGCTGCCAACAAGATCATGGAGCAGGTGCTCATCAACAAGCGCTCGCGCGAGAACGCCGAAAAGACGCGCCAGAGCATCAAGACCAACCTGCAGCAGAAGACCGACATGGCCAACCGCGTGCAGAAGTTCATCGACTGCCGCTCCAAAGATAAGAACCGTCGCGAGATCTACATCGTAGAGGGCGACTCGGCAGCAGGCGCCATTCGTACCTCGCGCGATGCCGAGTTCCAGGGCGTTATGCCCGTCCGTGGCAAAATCCTCAACTGCCTAAAGGAGGACTATCCACGCATCTTTAAGTCCGACATCATCATGGACCTCATGCGCGTGCTGGGCTGCGGCGTGGAGATCAAGGACAAGCGCATCAAAAACCTTGGTGCCTTTGACCTGGACAACCTCAACTGGAACAAGGTCATCATCTGTACGGACGCCGACGTCGACGGTTACCACATCCGCACGCTCGTGCTCACCATGCTTTACCGCCTGGTGCCCACGCTTATCGACGAAGGTTACGTGTATATCGCCGAGTCGCCGCTCTACGAGATCAACTGCAAAGAGAAGACCTACTTTGCCTACACCGAGCTCGAGAAGAACGGCATCCTCAAGGAGATTGGCGACCAAAAGTGCTCCATCAACCGCTCCAAGGGTCTTGGTGAGAACGACCCGGACATGATGTGGCTCACCACCATGAACCCCGAGACGCGTCGCCTGATCAAGGTGGAGCCCGAGGACGTCACCAAGATGGAGACCATGTTCAATCTGTTGCTGGGCAACGACGAGGCGGGCCGCAAGCGCCATATCTCCGAGCACGGCAAGGAATACCTGGACCAGCTGGACCTGCAGTAGCAGCAAATCGATAACGACGGCCCATAAGAAGTTCAAGAGGAAATCGTGGCAAAGAAGAAGACGAAGAACCAGCCAAAGAAAAAGCAGGTCAACGCCGAGAACGTTATCGGCCTGCACTCCGAGGTCACCGACCAGCCGATCACGCAGACGCTCGAAGTCAACTACATGCCCTATGCCATGAGCGTCAACGTCTCGCGTGCGTTCCCCGAAATTGACGGCTTTAAGCCGTCGCACCGCAAGCTGCTCTACACCATGTACAAGATGGGTCTGCTCAAGGGCGAGCGCCAGAAGAGCGCCAACATCGTGGGCCAGACCATGAAGCTCAACCCGCACGGCGATGCCGCGATCTACGAGACGATGGTGCGCCTGTCGACGGGCAACGAAGCGCTGCTTGCGCCCTTCGTGGAGTCGAAGGGCAACTTTGGCAAGTACTATTCGGGCGACCTGAGCTACGCCGCCTCGCGTTATACCGAGGCCAAGCTCTCCCCCATCAGCGCCGAGATCTTCAAGGACATCGACAAGGATCCGGTCGACTTCGTCGACAGCTACGACGGCGCCATGAAGGAGCCGCGCCTGCTGCCCACCACGTTTCCCAACATCCTTGTCTCGGCCAATAAGGGCATCGGCGTCGCCATGGCATCCGACATCTGCGGCTTCAACCTCAACGAGGTCTGTACTGCCACCATGCACTACCTGCAGGATCCCGACTGCGACCTGCTCGAGTACATGCCCATGCCCGACTTCTCGACCGGCGGCGAGATTATCTACCGTCGCGAGGAGATGGAGAAGATCATCGAGACCGGCCTTGGCAGCTTCCAGATTCGCTCCCGCTGGCGCTGGATTCCCGAAGAGCGCATCATCGAGGTGTACGAGATTCCCTACACCACCAAGACCGATGTCATCATCGAGCGCATCGTCAAGCTCTCCAAGGAGGGCAAGGTCAAGGAGATCGCCGACATCCGCGATGAGACCGACCTTTCGGGTCTGCGCATCGCCACCGACCTTAAGCGCGGCGTCGACCCCGACAAGCTCATGGCCAAGCTCTATCGCTCGACCACGCTGCAGGATTCGTTCTCGTGCAACTTCAACGTGCTGGTCGATGGTTACCCTCGCGTTATGGGCGTGCGCCAGATTCTGCACGAGTGGGTCAAGTGGCGTATTGAGTCCACGCGTCGCCGCATTAACTTTGACCTGGGCAAAAAGTCCGAGCGCCTGCACCTGCTGCACGGCCTCGAGGCGATCTTGCTCGACATCGACAAGGCCATCGCCATCATCCGCGGCACCAAGCTCGAAGCCGAGGTCGTGCCCAACCTTATGAAGGGTTTCGACATCGACGAGACCCAGGCCGAGTTTGTTGCCGAGCTTAAGCTCCGCAACATCAACGAGGAGTACATCCTCAACCGCACCAAGGACATTGCCAAGCTTGAGGGCGAGATTGCCGAGCTTGAGGAGATCCTCTCCAGCGAGGAGAACATCAAGAAGGTCATCAGCGACGAGCTGGCCGCGGTCAACAAGAAGTACGTGATGCCGCGCCGCACGGGCAGGATCGAGCCCCACGAGGTTATCGAGGTAAGCTTGGAGCCCGAGGTCGAGGAGTACCCGGTTACCATCATGCTTTCGCGCGATGGCTACCTTAAGAAGATGACGGACCGCGTGCTCAAGAAGGCCACTACGCTCAAGTACAAAGACGGCGACAAACCCTTTATCGAGTTTCCGTCCTCCAACACCCACGAGCTGCTGGTCTTTACCAACAAGAGCCAGGTATACAAGTGCAAGGTTGCGGCGTTTGAGGACACCAAGTCGGCCCAGCTGGGCTCGTATCTGCCCACCGACCTCGAGATGGAACCCGACGAGAGCGTCATCTGGGTCATCGACCCCGAGGACTACAAGGCCGACGTGTTGTTCGTCTTTGAGAACGGTCGCGTGGTGCGCGTCGCGCTTTCTGGATACGTCACCAAGACCAACCGCAAGCGCCTCAAGAACGCCATCTACGGCGGCAGCAAACTGCTGTATGCACAGGTGCTCAAGGAAGATCGCGACATCGCGCTGGTCTCGAGCGACTATCGCTTGATGAACTTCAACACGTCGCTACTCAAGACCAAGACGACAACCAACACGCAGGGCGTCCAAGCCTTTACGGCCAAGAAGGGCCGCTCGGTCACCACCGTCGGCACAACCGAGGAGATTCTTGGCGCCGGCGTCTCGGCCGAGAAGTTCACCGCGCAGAGCCTACCCTCCGCCGGTGCCCTCATGAAAGAAAACGACATGCCGAGCCTGTTTGACTAGGACGACGGCAGAACCGCCATAAGCTCTCAAAACGGTGGGGCCCGAAGCGCAGCAACATCGCGCTCCGGGCCCCGCTCGCTGCAACGTAGTCGGAATAATAGGAATCCCCGTTTTTCACTCCTGCAATCCCGCGGCACAAGACATGTTAAACCGTTAGCAAAACTTGCAAAAATTAGCAAAAGTTGCAAAAACTAGCAAAACCTGCAAAGGGGCCACCATGGATCGCAGCAAATGTCTCCGCCATGCCAGGCATGCTCGAAGATATTATCGAGCGAACCAAAGAAGCGGCAGATAGCCGCCTCTCATAGTCTCGCGCGTGCATAAGCGGCGTTCAGATTGAGTCAGTCGGCATCGATTGGACATATGCTCAGGAGACTCAGGGTAACTGGCGCACGGGCATGAATGGCGTCTTCAGGCAACTCGAGAAGCATGACGTCGGGCTTCTCTCGAAACGACCTATCGGGAGCTTTCCGATAAAGACATTGAGTTTTTGCTCGCGATGCTGCCCGATTCTGGCCCCAGCAGGGTCTCGGAGATAGCCAAACGCATGGGCGTCGCCAGCAACTACGCAAGCCAATACAAACGCCGCCTCCTAGAGGACGGCGTCATTGGAGAGCGCGGGCGTGGTCTCGTTGGCTTTGACATTCCCGCGTTCAGGGAATTCTTGAACGAGAAGGCGTTTTAGCACGCCGGAATTGTCCGCGGAAGCATCAACGCATGGCAATCAGCATTCCTCTTGGTAAGGATAGCAAGCATTTTCCACCAACACCGATTGCCATGCGCTCCTCTTGGCCTTAGGCGAGCTTGCGAGCGAGCTCTCGCACCTCTTCCAACTTGGGCGACGATGCCATGCTGTCGCGCTCGGTCATACCGCTGATGGTGACAATGCCCTGGTCCTTCCACTTGCAGTACGAGCAGGTTGACTTGTACATAGCAATCGCCGCATCGTAGACGCCCTCGCTGTGACTATCGAGCAGAAGGGCCGTCTTGGTGAACGGGAAGCCCGTAGCACCGAAGGCGTACAGGCGGTCGATGGCGGCCTTCTCCTGCGCAGTGATATCGAACCAGTAGATAGGCGAAGCGAAGACAGCCATATCGGCGCCTTTCAACGACTCGATCACGTCGGCCATGTCATCCTTCTGCACGCAGGTGCCCTCATGGGTAAAGCAGTACTGGCATCCCAGACAACCAGCGATCTTTTTGCCGGCAACGCGGATGACCTCGACCGTATGGCCGACCTCGCGCGCGGTCTCGGCAAACGCCTCGACCATGGTGTCGGTATTGGCGCCCTTACGCGGGCTACCACTCAATACAACGATATTCATAGGATTCCCTCTCCTTCATGCTGCAGGCGCGCAGCATGTTTTCTTGTAACCAAAACGAATGGAGTTAATCAATCGCCTCGTTTCAGCTACTCCCTCTCTTTAGAAGAATCGTTGCTGGAGACTTGGCATTAAATCAAGGCACGCCTTATTTCAGATACTCCTCAAAGAATGCCTTCAGCTTTCCAAACGGAATGATGTCCATCTGATCGTAAAGGTCGGTATGGCTGGCACCAGAGATAATGAGCAATTCCTTGTTGTCCCCGGTCAGCTTGCCGTACGCGGTTTCGCTGAAATAGCAGGAGTGCGCCTTCTCGCCATGCACCAGCAACACGGCAGAGCGGATTTCACTGCTATATTGCAAAATCGGCATATTAAAAAAGGACAGCGAAGACGTCACATTCCAGCCGCCATTGGAGTTCAGGCTGCGGGGATGGTAGCCTCGCGGAGTCTTGTAGTAGGCGTAATAGTCCGCCACAAACTGCGGCGCGTCCTCCGGCAGCGGATCGACCACGCCGCCCGCCAGCGCATAGCTGTCGTTTTTATAGTCCTCGGTGCGCTGCGCGTTCAGCGCTTTCCGCTTTTCGAAGCGCGCCTGTTCGGAATCCTCAGCGTCAAAATAGCCGTTGGCGGTCACACGGGTCATGTCGTACATCGTCATAGCCGCGGTAGCTTTGATACGGGTGTCGATAGCCGCCGCATTGACTGCCATGCCGCCCCAACCGCAGATGCCGATGATGCCGATGCACCCTGAATCGACGTTTTCCTGTACCGAGAGGAAGTCCACCGCTGCGCAGAAGTCCTCGGTGTTGATGTCCGGAGATGCTACATAGCGAGGCGTGCCGCCGCTCTCGCCGGTATAGGACGGGTCAAAGGCAATTGCGAAAAATCCCAGCTCCGCCATTTTCTGCGCGTACAGACCGGAGGACTGCTCCTTCACCGCGCCAAACGGGCCGCTGACGGCGATGGCGGGCAGTTTGCCTTCCGCATTCTTAGGTACGTACACGTCGGCAGCCAGCGTGATGCCGTATCGGTTGCGGAAGGTTGCCTTGCTGTGCTCAACCTTATCGCTTTTGGGGAATACCTTGTCCCATTCCTGCGTCAGTTTCAACTGCTCCATGCCTAAGCTTCCTTGTCAGTCGCTCTAGGGTATTGCTCGTCGTCCACGGGCTCCAACCACTCGTTGGAGGTCTCCTCGCCCGGAACCTCTACCGCGAGATGGGAGAACCAGCTGTCGGGCGCCGCACCGTGCCAGTGCTTTACGCCCGCGGGAATATTTACTACATCGCCAGGGCACAGCTCCTGTGCCGGTTTGCCCCATTCCTGGTAAAACCCTCGACCAGCCACGCAGACGAGGATCTGTCCCCCACCGCTTTTGGCGTGATGGATGTGCCAGTTGTTGCGGCAACCGGGCTCGAACGTCACGTTGTAGACGCCGACCTGCTCGGTGGAAAGGGGCGCGAGGTAACTTTGACCGATAAAGTACTTCGCGAATGCGTCGTTGGGGACACCGATGGGAAACGCCATCTCGTTTTGGTGCTTGGTCTTTTCATCGGCATCGTCGCCCTCGTCTGCCCAGACCTCCTTCGCCATGCGGAAGGCCGCCCACGCCTTGGGCCAGCCTGCGTAAAACGCCGCGTGCGTAAGGATTTCCGCTATCTCAGCCCTGGTCACGCCATTGTTCTTTGCGGACATCAGATGGTATTGGAACGAAGAATCCGTCAGCCCCTGTGCCATCAAGGCAACCACCGTCACCACGCTGCGGTCTCGAAGGGAAAGCCCGTCTTCTCGGCTCCACACCTCGCCGAACAGCACATCGTCATTGAGCTGTGCAAATTTGGGGGCAAAGTCCCCCAGGGCATCCCTGCCCGCTGTCTGCTTAATCGTCATGTTTGATTCCTCCTGTCGATGGTTTTGAGTGCAAAACTGCTTCCGCGCAGCTAAGCCACGCCTAGACTCCCATGCCCATTCGTCGCGCCTGCTCAAGAGCGGGATGCCCGGCGATTTCGCCCACGCCGTTCACGCCGCCGGCGAATACCGTTCCGGCAAGCGTGCGCCTTTGGCGAAAATCCCTTGAACTCGCGATTTATATTGACGAGAATGAAGGTAATACCTAAACCTGACTTTAGGTCAAGGAGTGAATTCGAGATTTATCCGGAGGGACCATGTACACAATCGGACAGGTGGCGGAGATGTTCGGTCTGCCCGCCTCAACGCTGCGTTATTACGATAAGCAGGGATTGTTCCCGGGGCTGGAGCGGACGTCCGGCATTCGCCGATTCGGCGATACGGAACTCGAGGCACTTCGGGTCATCGAATGCCTGAAGAAGGCTGGGATGGAGATCAAGGACATCCGGCTGTTCATGGAATGGTGTGCGGAGGGCCCATCGACATATCCCAAGCGCAAGGCCATGTTCGAGGAGCGGAAGGCCCACATGGAGTCGGAGATCGCGAAGATGAACCGCGCGCTGGATATGTTGAAGTTCAAATGCTGGTACTACGAGCAGGCGATCCAAGATGGCAGCGAGGATAGGCTGGAGACGCTGATTCCCGACAATTTGCCGGAAGAAATCAAAGGCGCCTACGAAAACGCACACGCTCGATAAAGCCGTTCGCTATCCATGGGACTCTGGCAAGGAGCTCCTTCCGAACAGAACGAAAAAGAAAGCCTCCGAACCAAAAGGTCCAGAGGCTGTTATTTCCGCTATTCCCACTCGGCAATAGGAGTCACTGGCCAAAAGCTTGTCAACATCAAAACAAGTCCTCAATCTATCGATTCTACGTGAGGCAATGGTCCCCATTTGATGCCCGCACTGTTTGCGCACTAGGGAGCAAAAGAATCTGGCCGCCGCTCAAATAAGATCACCGCCATCTTGCATAAACGACGCCATGTTAAGGTGCCTGACACCATCCCTCTCCTGCAATAGAGGATCAAGCGTGAACAAGTAGCGCGGATACCCATCCCTGATGTGGCCGAACGGCCTGTACTCGCGCTCCTCGACGCCTCTGTCGGCAATCGACATAGAGACCTGGATGTAGGCGTAAGCATTGCGCCTACGAGCGATGAAGTCACACTCGAGCTTCCCAATACGGCCCACAGAAAGCTCGTACCCGCGCGATGCAAGATAGAGGTAGAGCACGTTCTCCAACGCCGGTCCGTAGTTAATCCTCGCATCCGTGTTCATGGCGAAATAGAAGCCGGGATCAGCCAGGTAGTACTTCTCTTCGCGGATAAGCGATCGCCGAGACTTGAGATCGAACCTCGAGCAGCGATAAAGGATCTTCGCGTCAACAAGAATCTGGATGTACCGATTGAGCGTTTCTCGCTTGATAGGAATCTTCTCGACATCATTGAAGTACGCAAGGAGGTTCTTCAGGTTCGTCGGCGCACCAAAGTTGTTGATGAGATACGTCTGGACGGCATCGAAAACCGAGACGTTCTTAATCTTGTTCGAATGTTTGACGTCCTTTTCAAAGATCTCATGAATAACACTCTTGATATAGGTGCGCTTTTCATCCTCGCCCTCATACTCCAACGCTTTGGGAAATCCTCCAAGGGTCAGGTACTCGGTAAACTCTCCCACGAGAACGTCATTGACAGGCTTGCCGAGAAAACGCTTCATATCGATATATTCCGCAAAGTCGAGTGGGAACACCTCGAACTCGATATAGCGACCCGTCAGCTTTGTAACAAGCTGCCCAGAAAGCAGATATGAATTCGAACCGGTAATGAAGATGGACCAACCGCCATCTGTCCGGTAGCCGTTGATAAGCAGCTCGAATTCCTCTACGTTCTGAATCTCATCGATGAAGAGGTACTTCGTCCCCTCAGTGTCTGCTGGGGTCGACATGTCAATCAGATTTTCGAGCTCATCGGTCGTCTTGACCTTCCTGTTCTCCCGTGAGTCAAGGTCGATATAGATGATGTGATCGCTCGCTACACCGGATTCCACAAGTTCGTCTGCGATTGATTGCATGAGGCAGGATTTACCACACCTGCGAACACCGGTGATTACCTTGATCATCCCGTCATCGTGGTAGAAACCACGCATTTGCTTCAGATACTTTTCACGTCGGTATATACGCAAGATGCACCCCTTTTTTTTCAGTGTCAATTTTATCAGTTATGGGGGTACTTTTTTACATTTTATAAAAAAGCGTACCGATAACTTATTCTCACTTAGTTTCGGAAGTCGAGCAGGCGGTCGCGGTAGTACTCGTATTGTTGATTCCGTGCCTCGATCTCGGCGGGGAGGCAGTCGGTCAGCGATGCCGTGCGGGAGTCGAAGCGGTCGAGGATGTCGACGACCTTCCGCTGGGTGCCGATGGATGGGGCGGGAATCTCGACCCTCGATAAGTCCACAGGCGCGGCTTCGATTACCTTTTTCGATTTAGCGTATTGCTCTTCAGATCATCGTGGTGTGCTCGTAGCCGCGCTCCACGAGGAGCCGCTCGGCAACGTCGAGAATCTTCTCGACCGTCTCCTCCGGGTACTTATTGCGTGCCACGGGCACCTCCGTCCTTGTTATCGCGATAAACATACCATGAGTGGCGTACGGGTCGAGAAGGGCTGGCGCCAAAAGAGCCCAACGGCCGTTACAGCTTCGTTAGAAACGCGTCCCACCATGGATGGTAAACCCGAAAGGTAAGGCGCGCGGGCACGGCGACTCGGCCCGCGCGCCCGGAAGAGAAAGGACGAACCCATGGGTTACATGCTCGAGACGCGCGGGCTCACCAAGCGCTTCGGCCGCGGCGACCAGGCGCAGGACGCCGTGGCCGACGTGAGCCTTCATATCCGCGAGGGCGAGGTGTACGGGCTGCTCGGCCCCAACGGCGCCGGCAAGTCGACGACGCTCAAGATGATCTGCGGGATGCTGCGGCCGACGGCCGGGGAGATCCTCTTTGCCGGGCACGCCTGGCGCCGCGAGGACCTCTACGCAATCGGCAGCCTCATCGAGGAGGCGCCGCTCTACCCCAACCTCACCGCGCGTGAGAACCTGCGCGTGCGCACCACGCTGTTGGGCCTTCCCGAGAGCCGCATAGATGAGGTGCTCGCCGCCGTGGACCTCGCGGACACCGGGAAGAAGCGCGCCGGGCGCTTCTCGATGGGCATGCGGCAGCGCCTGGGGCTCGCGCTGGCGCTGATCGCCCGGCCACGCCTGCTCGTGCTCGACGAGCCCACCAACGGCCTCGACCCCATCGGCATCGAGGAGCTGCGCGACCAGATCCGCGGCTTCGCGGCGGCGGGTACGACGGTGATCGTCTCGAGCCACATCCTCTCCGAGGTGCAGCAGATGGCGGACACCATCGGCATCATCTACGGGGGGCGCCTCGCCTACGAGGATGCGCTTCGGCCCGGGCAGGACCTCGAGGGACTCTTCATGGGCGTCTGCCGGGAGGGGCGTCGAGCACGTGGGGAGGTGGCGGCATGACGGGCGAGAAAGGCGGCCTGCTCGCGGGCCTGCGCGCCGAGGCCCTGAAGTCGCGCCACGCGGCACCGGTTCGCCTGGCCGTGCTCATGGCGCTGCCGATGCCGCTGCTCGGCGCGATGCCCTACCGGGGCGTGCAGATCTTCAGCGCGTGGAACTACTGGTACGCGCTCTTCCTGCCCGTGGCTCTCTCGCTCGTGGTGGCGTGCGTCGCGCGGGCGGACGCGCGCACGCGGATGCGGGGGCTTCTGGGCCTGGGCTTTCCGCTTAGGCGCGCCTGGTGGGCCAAGGCGCTCTGGTGCCTCGCGCTCTGCGCGCTCTCGAACCTCGTGGTCTTCGGCATCTACCTCGCGGGATCGGCGTTCTCCTCGCAGGGCCTCACGGTCGCGGGCACGCTCACGATGCTCCTCTGCGCGCTCGCCAACACGGTGACCGCGGCGTGGATGATCCCCGCAGGGCTCTTCCTCACGGCGCGGCTCGGCATGCTCGCGGGCATCTTCTGCCCGCTCGCCACCCAGCTCGTGGGTGGGTTCGCCTGGTCGCTGATGCCGCTGCCGCAGCTCTTTCCGCCGTCGGCGAGCATGGTCATCCCTACGAGCTTCATCCCCGTGCTGCCGAGCGGCGAGCCG
>UQXC01000054.1 GCA_900544995.1 uncultured Collinsella sp.
CCATTCGCGGGGAGCGCCGGGGCGGACCCGCGCCGCGCCGCCGATCATGGCGGGGAGAATCAGCCATGGCGCCACCTTGCGCACGAGACTGAACAGGGCGAAGATGCCGCCTTCGTTGTGGTTGTCGGCCTTCATGGCGATTACCACGTACTTGACCGTGGTCACGAGCGTCATGGTCCAGATGACGAGCGAAAGCGCGCCCAGGATCATGTCCTCGCTGACGGTACCGATGCCGCCGTTGTTGGCGACGATTGATTTCATGGTGTACATGGGGCTCGTGCCGATGTCGCCATAGACGACGCCGAGCGTTACGAGCAGCATGCCAGCGGAGAGGGGGATGGCTCCGTGCCCGCCTTGCCCGCGCTGGTCTTGGAGGTTTGCCTCCAGTTTATTGTGTGCCACGAGGACTCCCTTAGACATCCGGTTATCTGTCTAGGACAAAAAACTTTATGCCGTCTTTATACATACAAGAGCAGTTTGGCACATCGGGTTATTTTAGACAATAATCCTCAGCTGGGGATTATTTATCTACGCAGGTAGCATTTCAAAGCAGGGGCTTTTAAGCACGTACTGTCTGGGCGATGCCAGCCTTGGCGTTTGCGCGTTTGCCGGCGAGTTCGCAAAAAATCGCGCCGCCGATGATAAGCGCGGCACCCATCAGGCGGACCGGTGTTATGGCTTCGCCCAAAAGGACGGCCGAGAACACGACGGCCGAAAGCGGCTCGAGGTAGCCGACGACCGCGACGGTCTGGACGGGCAGCTTGGCGACGGCGCTAAAGTAGAGCAGGCAACCGATGCCGGTGTTGATGACGCCGAGCATGACGACGGCGCGCCAATCAATACTGGCGGCGACGCCGGCGGACAGGAATGAGGGAGCGCCCTGCGTGATGAGCGTGAGGACCAGCGCGGTCACAAAGGCGGCGCTCACCTGGAGCGTGGAGTTCTCGAGGCCTTCGATGTGTGGCGCACCCTTGCTAGCGATGACCATCAGCGCATAGCAAAATGCCGAGGCGATACCGCAGACGATACCCGCAATGGGCATATTGCCGCCTAGACCTTGCGCTGCAATGAGAAAAGCACCACAAGCAACGGCGACAAAGCCGGCGATTTTGCCGCCGGTCAGCTTTTCGCCAAAGATGAGCGGGGAGAGCGCCATAACGATGATGGGGCCACAGTAGTACAGCAGCGAGGATACGCCGACGCCGATCGTCTGGTAGGCGCGGAACAGAAAAATCCAGCTGGCGCCCAGCGCGGCTCCCGAGAGAAGGAGTGCTGCGGCTTCGCGGGGACGAGATGGCGCCTGCAGTTTATGGCGTTGGGTGATGACAAGGATAGTGACAAGCGAGAGGGCGCCCAAAAACGTGCGCAGTAGCACGATATCGGAGCTCGGCAGTGCGATGGCGGCGGCGATGATGCCGTTGGAGCCAAACAATAGCAATGCTGCTAAGTACGTAAACAGTCCGTTGTTCATGCGCTGACATCCCCTCTATATCCGAACATGTTCACTATGGGTGAACTGGCTTTAGAAGAAAAGCGAATATAATGCATGGAAAACATGACAAAAACTCATGCAAGGGCGGGGACGTGCCGTGGAGACCAATATCCAAAAGATGCAGGTGCTGCTCGAGACCGTGCGCGCCGGCAGTTTTACGCGCGCCGCCGAGCGGCTGAGCTATTCGCAGTCGGGCGTGAGCCGTATGGTGGCCGATCTTGAGGCCGATTGGGGCTTTAAGGTGCTCGACCGCAGTTGCGAGGGCGTAGTGCTTTCTGCCGACGGGCGGCAGGTCATGCCGGCTGTCGAGGCGCTCTGTGAGGAATTCACTCGCCTGCAGCGACGCGTGGATAAGATGCGTGGGCTCATGCGCGGCAAAATCTGCATCGGTACGTTTTCGAGCGTGGCGACCCACGTGCTGCCGCCGGTGATTGCGCGCTTTCGCGCCGATCATCCGGATGTTGATTACGAGCTGCTGATGGGTGATTACTCCGAGATTGAGCAATGGGTGGCGGAAGGCCGCTGCGACCTGGGTTTTATCCCGCGTGAGCCACGCGGTGCTGGCATGGCGTCGCGGCCGTTGGCGCAAGACGAGCTGATGGCCGTGGTGCCGGCAGATTCTTTGCTTGCCACGGCGGAGGTCGTCTCTCTTGCCGATTTAGCCAACGAGCAGTTTATTCTGCTAGAACGCGGCACCGATGATGAGATTACGCCGCTGTTCCGTCGGGCGGGACTGACGGTGTGCTCCAAGCTGTCGACCTGGGATGACTATGCGATTATGGCCATGGTCGAGGACGGCCTGGGCGTGAGCATTCTTCCCGCGCTCATCTTGCGCCGCTGTCAGTTCGATGTTGCCGTGCGACCACTCGAGGGACATCCCCATCGGCAGATCAATGCGATATATCGCACGGCTGACGTTTCGCTTGCCGCCGCTCGATTCCTTGAATACCTCTAAACGCGTACACGCCATTGTCCGCTTTGGGCAAATCTCGGAGTCCGGTACATTTTCTTATGAAATTGAACTTTCGAATGAGGTACGGCGCTATACTGCTTGCTAAATTGAACCTTGGTTCAATTCGTGTTCTATAAATTGAACTTTGCCAGCAAGGAGGTTCCTGTGGCCCAAGAGACGTTTTGCGATCGCCTGCGACAGACTATGTCCAATCGCGACGTTCGCCAGTCGGACGTAATCCGCGCATCGGAGATGCTCGGCAAAAAACTCGGCAAGAGTCAGATGAGCCAATATGTGAGCGGCAAGACGATCCCGCGGCGCGATGTGGCTGAGCTGCTCGCCCGTATTTTGGAGGTCGATGTTACCTGGCTGCTTGCCGGCGACGCCGATCAAGGCGAGGCATCATCACCCCGCAACGATTCCAAGCCCGAACCCCATCCCTCAGCTCAAATTGCAAGGAGCACCACCATGCGTACTTTTTCTAAATCCACCAAGCTCGATAACGTCCTGTATGACGTGCGCGGTCCCGTCGTCGACGAGGCCGCCCGTATGGAGGACGAGGGCGAGCGCATCCTCAAGCTCAATATCGGCAACCCGGCGCCCTTCGGTTTCCGCACGCCCGATGAGGTCATCAAGGACATGCGCCAGCAGCTGCCCGACTGCGAAGGCTATTCCAACTCGCGTGGCCTGTTCTCCGCGCGCAAGGCGATCATGCAGTATTCGCAGATCAAAGGCCTGCCCAACGTTCAGATGGAGCATATCTACACGGGCAACGGCGTGTCCGAGCTCATTCAGCTTTCGATGAACGCGCTGCTCGACAACGGCGACGAGATTCTGATCCCCAGCCCCGACTATCCGCTCTGGACGGCGTGCGCAACCCTTGCCGGCGGTCATCCCGTACATTATCTGTGCGATGAGCAGGCGGATTGGTATCCCGACTTGGAGGATATGGAGTCCAAGATTACGAGCGCGACCAAAGCCCTCGTCATCATCAACCCCAACAACCCTACGGGTTCCGTCTATCCGCGCGAGGTGCTCGAGGGCATCGTCGAGATTGCACGCAGGCATCAGCTGATGATCTTTGCCGATGAGATCTACGACCGCCTGTGCATGGACGGCTACGAGCACGTCTCGATTGCCTCGCTCGCCCCCGACCTGCCCTGCGTCACCTTTAGCGGCCTTTCCAAGTCGCACATGATCGCGGGCTATCGTATTGGCTGGATGGTGCTTTCGGGCAACCAGCGCTGCATGAGCGACTTCATCATGGGCGTCAACATGCTCTCTAACATGCGCCTGTGCTCCAACGTGCCGGCCCAGTCGATCGTCCAGACGGCACTCGGTGGCCATCAGTCCGTCAACGACTACATCCGTCCCGGCGGCCGTGTCTACGAGCAGCGCAACTTTGTGTATGAGGCGCTCAACAAGATCGACGGCATCTCGGTGGTTAAGCCGCGTGCGGCGTTCTATATCTTCCCCAAGATGGATGTTAAAAAGTTCAACATCACCGATGACGAGCAGTTCGCCCTTGACCTGCTGCACGAGAAGAAGATCCTGATCACGCGCGGCGGCGGCTTCAACTGGGCTGAGCCCGACCACTTCCGCATCGTGTACCTGCCGCGCATGGAAGTACTCAAAGAGTCCCTTGAAGACCTCGCCGACTTCTTTGACCATTACCGTCAATCATAACGACAGAGATAGATAGTCTGTCATTTAACGGGCGGCCCGTAACAGATTCGGGTCGCCCGTTTTCTGTTAAAGCTCGCGTTGTCGGCGTCTCGATCGTTTGGGCGAGTGGGAATCGCGTGTGAACGGAAAACTATATTCCAAAATGGAATACAGTGTGCTTCAACTGGAATTGATGTCCGTGTGTCCGCTTTTTTAGAATGTTC
Organism: uncultured Collinsella sp.; assembly: GCA_900544995.1. GTDB lineage: Bacteria > Actinomycetota > Coriobacteriia > Coriobacteriales > Coriobacteriaceae > Collinsella. The sequence continues at coordinate 4,334 of UQXC01000054.1, forward strand.
TCGACAAGATGAAAGGCGGTCCCCACCAATGATTATCGATGCAAATTCCTACTGGTTTGACGAGCGCATCTTCCATGACGAGACACTCTGTGAACAGTTTTTGGCCGAGGTGCCCCGCGCTTACGACACCGAGGGCTACCTGACCGTAAGCCCCACGGGCAAGCGACAGATTGTGATCGAAAAGCCCGCTGGCTTCCCAGGCCTCAACTATATCGAGGGAGACTACACCCTTGAGAAGCGTCTGGCAGACATGGACGAGGCGGGGGTCGATAAAGCGATTCTCAAGCTCCCCGGCTGCCATGAGTGGATGTCGCTCGAGATGTGCCGGCGTTTCAACGACGGTATGGCTGCTGACGCGAAGGCGTCAAGTGGCCGTCTGATTCCGCTTGTCGCCGTGCCGCCCTTTGGCACCAAAGCGAATTTGGAGGAGCTCGACCGCAGGCTCGACGATGGTTTTGCGGGTGTGCAGCTCTGCGCTCACTACGGCAAGCGCTATCTCGACGACCAGGTCTTCTCGAGCTTTTTCGAGCACCTGAACGAACGCCATGTCACCGTTTACGTGCACCATGTTCCCGTGCCGGTCGAGAACGAATCGCTTCTCGCGTACGACAACCTTCGCCGCTCTTATGGCCGCTGCGTCGACCAAACTACGGCGATCGGCCGAGAGATCTTTGGCGATTTCTTTGAACGCTACCCCAATATCAAGATGGTCCACTCCATGCTCGGCGGCGCATACTTTGCGTTTAAGGAGATGCTGCTGCCTCATGGTCCCAAGCGCCCTGATGCTTCTGGCCGTTTTCAGGTCGATACCGAGATCGTTTCCAGGCGCCTCGAGAACAACATCTATTTCGACATGTCCCATGCTCAGCCTTGGGGCAAGACACTCCTTGCCTGCGCGGTTGACGTGCTGGGTGCAGACCATATTGTTTTTGGCACGAGCTATCCCGTTAAACGCGAGTGGCTCACCGAGGGTGTCGCCTGCGTTCGCGCTGCAAATCTGAGCGATACAGACAGCGACCTTGTGCTTGGCGGTACGGCGCAGCAACTGTACGGTGTCGAGTGAGCGGCAATCAGAGGGGAGTATCTGCCATGGACGAAGGAGAGATGAGGGCTGGGGCCGCTCGTGTGGCCATCGATCTTGGGGACGTGTTGCCGTTCGACGGTTTCGACGAACTCCGTCATGAGGTCTTCGCCCGTGCCCTTATCATCGAGGGGACGGGGCGACGCGCCTGCGTCCTTTCGCTTGAGGTCACCTCGATCGCTCCGGCTCTACTCGCCGATCTGCGTGAGGTTGTTGAGGATGCCGCCAATTGCAGCGGTGCTTATTCTTGGGTGGTTCCTACCCACACGTTTTCCATGCCTCACGTCCGCACTCCCGGGCATCTTGCCGACGATGCTACCCGCAATCGCAACGAGCGCTATCGCGCAGCGCTCGTCGCTGCCGCCCGCACGGCTGTCGAGCGCGCTGTTGCGGGCATTCGCTCTGCCACGCTCGCCGCTGTGGAGGGCGAATGCCCCGTGAACGTTAATCGCGACATTGAGACGCCTGCCGGCTGGTGGTTGGGCTCGAATCCCAGGGGGTTTGCCGACCACACGATGCCCGTACTCGCCATAAGGGATGCCGGGGGCGAGTATGTTGCCGTGCTCGCGACGGCGGACGTTCAGTCCTCCGTGCTCGACGGGTCGCGCGACTCCGAGGGGAGGCGCATGGCGAGCGGAGACCTCTTTGGTTTTGCCGCCATGTCACTCGAGCGCGAGCTGGGCGGCGTTGCCCTGTTGCTGCCAGGCGCCGCGGGCGACCAAGGTCCGGCGGAGCGCGCCATGAACGTCATGTTCGATGCGGCCGGCGTTAAGCAGACGGTCGATGCCCATGAGGACGGATACCGCATGCTGCACCAGCAGGGGCAGGCCTTGGGCGATGCTTTGATCGAGGCCGCTCGCATGGCGCGTAAGGATGACGCTACCGGCATCGGTGCCCGCACGGTCGACGTTCTCCTGCCCGCTCAGACACGCGCCGATTTTCACTCTTTGGCTCCGCACCAAACGTATGAGTTTCATGCCGCTGGCGAGCAGCGCACGAGGGTCTATCTACTCCGGCTGGGAAACGTCGAGCTTGTCGGCGTACAACCCGAGGTCTCGAGTGCATTCGGCGCCACTGTGCGCGCCGCTCGGTCCGGCTCTGTGTTCTTTGCCACGCTCGTCAACGGCGGACAGAAGTACCTGCCGGCCCCCGATGCGTACGAGAAAATCACCTATGAGGCCATGAACTCCGGCTTTGCCGCCGGCTCCCATGAGCGCCTCCTCCAAACCATCCTTGCCGCTTTGAACGCGGCGCGACAAAAAGGAGAACTTGCATGAATATCGGACATGCACGCCGCAAGATTACCCCGCAAGGCGACATCTATCTAATCGGATACCGTAACCTCCCCAACCGTCTGGAGCCTGCGACAGGCGTCCATGACGACGTCTTCGCCAACGCGATTCTTTTCCAACAGGACGACCGCGAAGTTTTTCTCTTCAACGCCGATGTTCTCGAGTTTGAGGAGAGCATGGCCGAGGAGGTTAAGACGATGCTCGCCGAGCGCTACGGAATCGACCGTGACTGCGTTCTGCTCTCCGCGACGCACGACCACACTTCGATCGTCGCCTACCATCGCAGCTGGTGGACGGGAAAATTCAACGAGGACTACTATCGCTGGTTCCTCGATACCATCTGTCAATGCTTCGAAGAGTGCCGCGCCAACGCGCGACCTGCGACCTGTCGCATGGGCAAAAAAGTCATCACCGGTTTCTACGACAACCGCATCATTCCCGGTGAGCTTGCCGACAATGAGGTTATCGTGGTGTCGTTCTTCGATACCGAAGGCAAGCCATTTGCGGGCTTTGTGAACTGGGCGGTGCATTCCGCTTGCGTCGGACCCGACTGCACGGAGCTCACGAGCGAACTCGCCGGTCTTACCGGCAAAAAGCTCGCTCAGAGCCTTGGTTACTATCCGGCCATGGTCGTCGGTGCTGCTGGCGACTGTAGCGACCGCAATTTTCGTCAGGGACGCGGCATTCCCGAGGTCGAGCGCGTTTCGACCGGTCTTGCCGAGGCGATTTCCCAGATCAAGCTCGATCGCGAGGTCGTTCTCGACCGCATCGAGCCTCAGACGTTCTATCACACCGTTGCCCATGACGACTTTTCGCTCACGCTTAAGTGTGTCGTCATCAGTTTGGGCGGCCTGCATCTCTTTGTGTTCCCGAGTGAGCTCGGCAGCGACTTGGGCATTCGCATGAAGCGCGAATGCCCGGTCGAGGGAATAGTTTGCGGTTACACCAACGGCTATTTCGAGTATTTCCTTCCGGCACGCGAGTACGGCCTCTCTTTTGAGACCGAGCGTACTCAGATTCCCCAGGGCGAACCGGAACGTCTGTGTGACAAGTTCTGCCAGACGACGAGACTTCTCGGCGCAGCAGATTCGCGTCTGTAGGCCTGATTGCGTGATATGGGCCAATGAGGCTCATTGCCATGTGATCGGCATCTTCCATCTTCTCTGCCGTTCCCCATCCCGGGCGTACGTGCGTCCGCGGATTTCAAGGGGGGAAGCGGGTTCCTTGCCCTCCCACGTCGACTACGGAGGCATGAAATCGATGCTATACCCCGCTCAGAAAAAGGAGAATTCCATGAAATACCAGAAGCTTTGCGATGAAATCATCACAAAGGTCGGTGGTCGAGACAATGTGTTAGACGTGAGCCACTGCATTACGCGTCTCCGCTTCCGCCTCAAGGATGAATCGCTCGCCCAGACCAATGAGCTTAAGGCGACGAAGGGCGTCGTTGACGTCATCCAGGCCGGCGGACAGTATCAGGTCGTGATTGGTGCCACTGTCGAGGCCGTCTACAACGACCTTGTTCAGATTGGCGGGTTCGACTCCAAACCCGCACTCGATATCGATGAGGGCGACGACGTCAAAAAGGGCGATCCATTCTCGCGTCTGCTTGCCATCATCTCCGAGATTCTGCAGCCGGTTCTTGGCGTGCTTATGGCCGGTGGCTTTATCAAGTCGATGCTCGCGCTCTGCACGGTTGCCGGTTGGCTTGCCAAGGACAGCAATACGTATGTGACGCTCTCGGCAATCGGAGATTCGGTCTTCTATTACTTTCCGCTAATCATTGGCTGGACGTCGGCCAAGAAGTTCGGACTTAAGCCCGTTATGGGAATGGCACTCGGTGGCATCCTCGTCTACCCGACGCTCGTTGCCCTTATGGGTGGAGATCCGCTCTACACGCTCGGCGCCGGCACGGTCTTCGAGTCCAATGTCTACGGTGATATTTTTGGCATCCCGCTGATCATGCAGAATTACTCATCGACGATTCTGCCTGCGATCTTTATCGTCTGGATTGCCTCCAAGGTGCACAAGGCCCTTTCTAACGCGCTGCCCGCGCTTGTGAGCTCGTTCTTCTCCAACATCCTGACGCTCCTCATTTGCGGCATCCTTGGCCTGCTTGTGGTCGGTCCGGTCATGACGGTCCTCTCCAACATCGTTGCCCAGATCATCTTGATGCTCATCAACTTCCAGCCCGCCATCGCCGGCTTCGTCATCGGCACGTTCTGGAGCCTGCTCGTCATGTTCGGCCTGCACTGGGGTATCATCCCGCTGTGGTTTCTCGATGTCGCAACCTACGGCTATGACCTCATTAACCCGCTCGTGTATGCAGGCGGTTGTGCCATCGCCGGTGCTGTGCTTGGCATGGTCATCCGAACCAAGGACTCCGAGGAAAATGCTGCCGTCAACATTCCCGCTCTTGTCTCTTCGATTTTCGGTGTCAACGAGCCTGCGCTTTACGCCATCTTGCTGCCGCGTAAGCGTCTTATGTGGGCAACCTTTATTTCCGCTGGTGTAGGCGGCGCCATTGCCGGCCTCATGGGTACCAAACTCTATGCCTTCGGTGCCTCCGGCCCGCTCGGTTTCCCGAGCTTTATTAACCCTGCCGGCATCGACACGGGCTTTATCGGCCTTGTCATCTCCGGTGTGGTCGCTTTCGTTCTGGCTCTTGTTGCCGCTATGGTGATCGGTACCAGGAAGGACGAGGGCGGTAAGGCGCTCAACATCTCGGTGGACTAGTCTGTCTGCGCACTTTAACTAAATATGCCTCGGACGGCGACGTGCCGCCCGAGGCATATTTGTGTTTTGTGCCGTTGTCAGCGTGTTTGCGGACACAGGTCTGCGGTTGTGGAGCAGCGGGGATTATGACGGTCGTGCCGCGGTGGAAGACGCACGGTCGCCCTGCAGGAGCTGACGGTAGGGGAGGAAGCCGATGAACGAGACGACCGCCTGCGAGTGCGCGGCATTCCGCTTGAGGTAGAGCCTGACCTCGGAGGTCGTCGCGGGCTCAAGCGGCACCAGGGCTACCTTTCCGCTGGCAAGCGATTCCGCCGGCTTGCGCATGAGGAATGAGACACCGGCGCCGCGTGCGACAAGAGAGATGATGTTCTCGGCTCGTTTGCCGGTGAACGTAACACGTGGGCCAAATCCAGCTTCTCGACAAAGGGAAAGGACGAGCTCGCTTACGAACGAGCCTTGGGGAAGCATGAGGAAATTCTCGTCGATAAGGTCGTCTATCTCGACGGTGTCACGTTCGGCGAGCGGATGGTCGAGCGGAAGGACGGCCACGAGCCGGTCGGTCGTAAAGGGAATCTTTTTGAACTCCGGCTCGATGGCGCCGCTGTCACGGATGAAGGCCAGGTCAATGTCCTCGTGCAGGAGCATGCGCTTGAGTGTGTCGCCCTCGCCCTCGATGAGCTCAACAGAATATGAGGGGTTCGCCTGCTGAAAATCGATGACGGCGTCCGTGATCCCATAAGGGGCCATAATGGGGATAGAACCTACGGTGAGGTGCTCGAGCGGCTCACCTGCGCCTATTTGAATGGCGGCAAGATAGCGGTGCTGAAGCGTCGCAATTTTTTGCGCATAGGGGAGGAGCGCTTCACCTTGCGCGGTGAGTGTTACGTGGCGCTGGCTTCGATCGATGAGCTTGCAGCCGAGTTCGTGCTCCATTGCCATGATGTGCTTGGAGAGGGTTGATTGCGACATGAAAAGCAGTTCCGCCGCATCAAGAAACGTGCGTGACTGCGCTAAGATGGCGAATTCGCCAAAGCGGCTGATATCCATAGGGAGGCCTCCGGTACCCTCATTTTGGCAGGTGGCCTAAACCACGACGCCATTGCAGTGGTCGATTTCGTGCTGGATGATCTCGGCGGTGTAGCCCGAGAAGTTTTTGATGCGGTGAACGAAGTTCTCGTCCAAATACTCAACCTTAATGCGGCGATAGCGGGTACAGGGACGCTCGCCGGTCAGCGAGAGGCATCCTTCGCTCGTCTGATAGGCATTGACCTGCTCAAGAATTTGAGGGTTGTACATCAGGAGTGTCCTGTTGCCGTCCTTTACGCAGATGATGCGTTTGCGCACGCCGATCATGTTGGCGGCGAGGCCCACGCACTCGCGCTCATGCTCGTGGAGTGTATCCAGGAGATCCTGCCCGGTTGCGGCATCGTCGGGTCCCGCGTCTTCGGAAGGCAGACGCAAAAAGAACTCGGATTTCATGATGGGCTTAATCATGGCGGGCTCCTCATGTCTTATGCTTTCGTGGACTTTTAATAATAGCGCGGAAGGAAAGCTGTGCGTCCGCGTTACAATCTTTCGATGTTGGACCATGTTGCCAGATTCGTCGTGTACGGCGTCTGGCGTAAGTCTAGGGCTCATTTTTCGCCCTGGACCGTTCCTCTGGGGCGATGCGACTGTCGTTCCAAGAGGAAGGAAATGCATGGGGAGCAAATCTCAGCAACAAGTTCAAGTAACGCCATCGGCCTCTGCGGCGATTCTCGTCGTAATGTATATTGCAGCCTTTGTTGCCGCGTTTAACGAGAACATCATTAACGTGGCGTTGCACGACATTATGGCAGCCTTTTCGGTGGGTGCCACCACGGCACAGTGGCTCGTCTCGGGCTACATGATCGTGACGTCGATTTTTACGGCCATCATGGCCTTCCTGTCCGGCCGTTTCTCGACGCGCAAGCTGCTGTTTTTCGCATGCGGATGCATGGTCGCCGGCGAAGTCCTGTGCCTGGTCGCTCCGTCGTTTAGCGTTTTGCTGCCAAGTCGTATTTTGCAGGCTGCGGGATCGGGCATCTTGTTCCCGCTCATGATGAACGTGGTGCTGTCTTGCGCCCCGCGCGAGAAGCTCGGTTTGTATCTGAGCCTGGGCGGCGCCTGCATTACGCTAGGACCGGCGTTTGGACCCGTGATTAGCGGTCTTATGTGCACGTTATTTGGCTGGAGGGCGGTGTTTGTAGTGCCGCTGGTGGGCGGCATTGTGGTCGCTGCGGCGGGCGTTAAGCTTGTTCAGAATGTCGGAGAGCGCTCGAACACCACGCTTGATATTCTGTCGGTTGTTTTGCTCGCCGCCGGCATTACGGCATTTGTGTATTCCGTAGGCGAGTTCTCAACCAATCTGATTGCCGGCATCGTGACGCTCTTCGCCGCCACTGTGCTGCTCGGCCTGTTTGCGGCCCGTCAGCTCAAGCTCGAGCATCCGGTGCTTAACGTGCGTCCCATGGCGAGCGTTCGTTTTTGGCCTGCGTGCCTGCTTGTGGTGGTGTCGATGATGACGACGTTCTCGATGAGCGTTTTGTTGCCGCTCTATTTTGAGGGCGCATACGGCATGACCGCACTTATTGCGGGCCTGCTCATTTTGCCGGCGATTGCCTGCAACGCCGTGACCTCGATTGTGGGCGGACGCGTGATGGACGCCCGTGGCGCATGGCCGCTGCTGCCGATCGGCTTTGCCCTGATTGCCGTGGGGCAGACTGCCATCTCGATGACGGCGGCGAGTATGAACATCGGCGTCGTCGTGGCGCTGACCGTTGTGGTGTATGCCGGAGTCGGTTTGGTGCTGAGCCCCTCGCAAACGGCCGGATTGGAGACGCTGCCTGCCGCTGAACATCCTCACGGAACGGCATTGCTTAACACGTGGAACATGATTGCCGCATCGTTTGGCCCGTCCCTGTTTATCGGCCTGCTCTCGAGTTCTGCAGCGACCGCCGGCGCGGCTGGCGCTGCGACCGACGTTGCCCAGGCGATTGGATTTGCAACTGCCGTGCGCGTGGCGGCCGTGATTGCCGTGGTCGGGTTCGTGGCGTCGCTGGTGTACGCTCGTCGCGAGTCACACATGTCGCATTAATGTGTGCACATAGATTCTGCAGCTAGATTAGATGGCGACACCATAAACTAATGGACGTTTTGCCGAGAGGCATGAATGTTTAAAGCGCAAAGAGTGCGCGACGGGCCCCGCGAATGGGGCGATGATGCCCGAGAGGGCCAAGAAGGAGTCTCATGTCCGAGAACGAAGAGATCATGAACGAGACCGAGAACGAGACCATGACTGCCGAGGTCGAGGCAGTCGAGACCGTGGAGACCGAAGCTGCCGAGGTTGAGGCTGCTGACGAGGTTTCCGCCGAGGAGGAGGCCGAGGTTGTCGAGGCCGCCGTTGATTACGATGACGAAGAGCTGATGGACAAGATGCAGAAGGCCGCCCGCCTGCTGCGTAGCCGTCGCTTTGCTATTTCTAAGGAGGAGGAGGCCAAGGCCGAGCGCATGGCGAACATCGAGCGCGCCATCAAGCTTCTTGACCTCAAGCCCAAGATGGAGCAGAAGGAAATGTCCGACCTGCTGGGCATGCGCCTTCGTGAGCTCGATGGCCTGATGGCCGAGGCCGAGGCTGCCGATCTGGTCGGCCGCATCGACGACGCCGAGGGCGATATGCGCAAGATTGTTGTCTTCGCCGCCGAGGATGCCGCTGAGGGCCTGGTCGAGCTTGCCAACAAGAAGGAGAAGCTCCTGCCCGAGCTTTCTTACGAGGAGGCCACCGAGCTGATGGCCGCTCTCGATAAGGTTATCGCTCCGCTCGTCGCCATGGGCCTGGACGAGGACCGCGGTCCTCGCGGCGGCCGTGACGACCGTGGCGGTCGCGGTGGCGATCGAGGCGGCCGTGGCGGCTTTGGTGACCGCGGTGGCCGTGGCGGCGACCGTGGC
>UQXC01000055.1 GCA_900544995.1 uncultured Collinsella sp.
ACGAGCGGGGGCTCCTGTCGTTTCCGTGCCCCTGGATTGGGTCATAGTGTCTGACGTATGCTCAACCTGCGACGCTTTCGTGGTCCTAAGTAGTCATTGGGGACGTTCTTAAATGACTAGTCGGATTGATAATTTGTGCGGGTTGTGGTTTTGTGACCTGCTGAAATTTAGGATACTGTACAACTGTACGCTAACTCATCTTCGTAGTATATTGCTACCCGCAAAACTCAATACCATTGTGCTCTGAGATGCTAAAGCGCCTACGTACAATGGTTGTCGATAGTACGATTTGATTCAACGACAGGATGGATGGTCCAAGCGTGAGTCTCGGCAGCAAACTATCCAATGCAAAGGTCTCCTTTGCGATATTGAAGCGCGACATTAAGCGACTGCTTTTGAACCCCGTCGCCTTGGTGGTTACCCTTGGCGTGTGCGTTATTCCCTCGCTGTATGCCTGGTACAACATCGTGGCTAACTGGGATCCGTACGGAAACACCCAGGGTATCAAGATTGCCATCGCCAACAACGATCGGGGCACCCAAAACGACTTGGTGGGCGAGCTCAACGCGGGCGACCAGGTCGTCGATCAGCTCAAGGAGAACGATCAGCTGGGCTGGACCTTCGTCGATTCGGCGGCCGATGCCAAGGAGGGTGTCGAGAGCGGTGAGTACTATGCGGCCATCGTAATCCCCAAGAACTTCTCGGATAACCTGGTCTCGATGCTCGACGGCAACTACCATCAGCCCAAGCTTACGTACTACGTCAATGAGAAGAAGAGCGCTATTGCGCCCAAGGTTACCGACACCGGCGCAAGCACCATCGAGGAGCAGATCAACTCGGAATTTGTCTCCACGGTGGGCGAGACCGTTGCCAGCATTGCCAAGGATGCCGGAGTCGATTTAAAGGACAAGGCAACCCAGACTCGGGATTCGTTGGCAAGTTCTGTCTCCGAGGCATCCGATACCTTGGGCGAGGTGCGCGATTCGATTGGCGACATGAATGACGCCATCGATAAGACGAGTGGCGCTATCGCCTCGGCTGATGCGGCACTTGCCGGCATGCAGGGTCAGGCGCCGTCACTGACGCAAGCGATCTCTCAGGGCAACGACCTGCTGGGTGAAGCTCGCACCACGGCGGGCAACTCTATCGCCTCGCTCTCCAAGGCGCTCTCGGAAGGCAGCCTTGCGCTCACCAAGACGTCGGCCTCCGCGAACGCTGCCATCGGCAAGCTGACGGGCACGGTCACATCTACGACCACCCGTATCGACAACTCGCTCGAGTCTCTCCAAGCGACGATCGACCACAATAAGGCCGTTATCGGGCACTTGGAGATTCTCGCCAATGACACGTCGACAGGTTCCGAGGAAATTGACGCGCGCATTGTATCGACCATCAATACGCTCCGTGAGCAGAACGAGAAGTTGCAGAGCATCAAGGACGGTCTGTCCGCGCAGTCGAGCGCCATGGCGAATGACGCCGCGGCTGTTTCGGGCGCCAGCGACGCTATCAATAACGCAATCCAGACCGGTGCGACCAACCTTGGCCAGGCCCAAACAAGCCTGGGCCAAAACGCGCTGCCGAAGGCCTCGAGCGCGCTCGATTCCTTTGCCGCCGTCTCGGGCGATCTGACGGGAATCGTATCTGGCCTCACGCCCACGATTGCGAGCGCGCGTGGCACGCTTTCGCAGCTTAACGCTACGCTCGGCCAGGCCAAGACCACGCTGTCCCAGACCGATTCCTCGCTTGCCAAGGTCCAGGACAAGCTTGCGACCGCAGCCAATGACATCGCGGCGCTGCAGACCTCTGAGTCTATGGGCGAGCTCGCCGACCTTATGGGCGTCGATGTCAATGACGTGGCAGATTTCATGGCCTCTCCGGTTGAGTTGACGTCCAAGTCAATTTATCCGGTCAAGAGCTTTGGCTCGGGCATCGCTCCCTTCTACACCAATCTGGCGCTTTGGGTGGGCGGCTATGTGCTCATCGCCATCTACAAGCTCGAGGTCGACCGTGAAGGTGTTGGCAACTTTACGGCGCGCCAAGGCTACTTTGGCCGCTGGTTGCTCATGGTGATCCTGGGCGCGTTGCAGGCCATCATCGTTACGGTGGGTGATCTGGTCATTGGCGTACAGTGCGTCAACCCGCTGCTGTTCGTGCTGGGCGGCATCGCCATCTCGTTTACGTACGTCAACATCATTTACGCGCTGTCCACTACGTTTAAGCACATCGGCAAGGCAATCGGCGTCATTCTGGTTATCGTGCAGATTCCGGGTTCATCGGGCATGTACCCCATCGAGATGATGCCTGGCTTCTTCCAGTGGCTGCACCCACTGCTGCCCTTTACCTACGGCATCAATCTGCTGCGCGAGACGGTCGGCGGCATGTACTCGTTTAACTACCTGTTTAACCTGTGCATCCTGGGCGTGTTTCTGATCGTGGCGCTCTTTATCGGGTTGCAGCTTCGTCCGCTGCTGCTCAACCTTAACCTGCTCTTTGATAAGCAGCTTTCCACGACCGGTATGATGATCTGCGAGTCCAATGACCTGCCGCGCCAGCGCTACTCGCTGCGCACGGCCATGCGTGTCATGCTCGATTCCGATTCGTACCGTCGCGAGCTGCTCGACCATGCGGTGACTTTTGAGCACCGTTATCCGTACTACATCAAGGGCGGCTTTGCTGCCGTGGTGGGCGTTCAGGTGTTGCTCTTTGTGCTTTCGACGGTCCTTGACATCGACAACAACGGCAAGATCATCCTGCTGGTCATCTGGATTATCTCGGTCATCGCCATTTGCGGCTGGCTTATCAATATCGAGTACATCCGATCGAGCCTCAACACCCAGATGCGTATCTCGGCGCTTTCGGACGAGGACCTGCGCCGCGAGATGCGCGAGCACACAGCGGCGATCCCTGCCGCCCGCTACATGTTTGGCCTCAACGCCAGCGAGCGTGGTGCCAAGAGCGGCGATCAGTCCACGGGCCGCTTGCCGCATATAGGCTCGAACCATAAATCTCAGGACAGCGACAGCACAGCCATAAATGATGGAGATACCACTCCGCTTGGCAAGCACTCCAAAGGAGGTGAGGCATAAATGAAGAACATCCTGCATCTGTTTAAGCGCGATGTCCAAAATGTGTCTCGCTCCGTAATCGGCTTGGTTGTTGTGATGGGCCTCGTTATCGTACCGTGCCTGTACGCGTGGTTTAACATCGCCGGCAGCTGGGACCCGTACGGCAACACCGGCAATCTTAAGATCGCCGTGGTCAACACCGATGAGGGTTACGAGAGCGATCTGATCCCCGTTGAGGTCAACGTGGGTGAAAACGTGACCGCCACCCTGCGCGGCAACGAGAGCTTCGATTGGGTTGTACTCAACAATCGAGAAAAGGCCATCGAGGGCGTCAAATCGGGCGCATACTATGCGGCTGTCGTTATCCCTAAGACGTTTAGTGCCGATATGATGACGCTCTTTTCGACCGACGTGAAGCATGCCGATATCGAGTTCTACGAGAATCAGAAGGCCAACGCCATTGCCCAGATCGTGACCGAGAAAGGGTCGAGTGCCGTCCAGAGCCAAGTCAACGAGACCTTTACCAAGACCATTACGACCATCGGTCTTAAAACCGTGTCCAGCCTGCTCGACTACATGAGCACCGATCAAGTGAGCAACTTTATCGCCAACCTGTCCTCGACGCTCGGCGATTCGGTCCAGGACCTGCAAGACGTTCAGGCCAGCGCAACGTCGCTGGCGGGCATTTTGAGTTCCACGTCCGATTCGCTGACGTCGGCGAGCGGTATGCTCCAGCAGACCGGTGCCGTCGATGAGTCGACAAAGCAGCTCATGGAACATGCCAAAAGCGGCATCGATGATTCCAAAGAAGCGCTTAAGGCGGCAAACGATGCCATCGATGCCGCAATCGATGGAAGTGCGGGTTCGTTCGACAATGTATCTGCCGAGCTCGCGAAGGCGTTCGATGCCGCGAACCAGCATGTCGACCTTACGGTGTCCCAACTCAACGATGCCGCTGCGGCCCTCAATGCGCGCGCCAAGGATATCGATGCGATGGCCGATCAGCTCCGCAGTCTTGCCGACCAGGTGAGCGATGAGAATTTGAAGGATGGCCTCAAGTCCGTCGCGACGTCGCTGGGCAGAATCGCCGTTGAGTACCGCAACAATGCCGAGGATCTGGCGGCCACCGCGAAGTCTCTCTCCGACAGCATGGCCGAGGTCAACAACTCGCGCGCCGAGGTCGATCAGGCCATCGCCGATGCCAAGGCCGGCATCGCGGGTGCCAAATCCGATTACGATTCCACGTTCTCGGTTAAGGCCAAGGAGCTCAAGAAGACGGTTTCGGGCATTCTGGACTCGCTGAACAGCATCTCGGGCGATCTGGATAGTGCCGTAGACGGTCTGACCGACGCATCCGGTTCGCTGGCAAAGGGCCTCTCCAAGGCCGCCAAGCTGGTCAACAAGGCTTCCGATCAGCTGGGCGAGGCGTCGGACAAGATCAGTGCGTTTAAGGACGAGCTCGACGGCGCCTTGATGTCGGATGACCTCGCTACGATCAAGACGATGATTGGCAACGACCCTGAGGGCCTTGCCGTGTCGCTTTCCGGTCCCGTCGCGCTCGACCGCAAGCCGGTCTATCCGATCCGCAACTACGGTTCGGCCATGGCGCCGTTCTACACGATTCTGTCGCTGTGGGTGGGCTCGATCGTGCTGGCGGCCATGATGAAGGTTTCGGTCGACGATGAGCTTATCAACGAGCTCATCCCCGTGCGCTTGCACGAGATCTACCTGGGTCGCTACCTGTTCTTTGGCGGTTTGGCCCTGCTGCAGGCAACGCTCGTGTGTGCGGGCGATATCCTGTTCTTTGGCATCCAGTGCGACAACCCGCTGCAGTTTGTGCTGGCGGGCTGGGTTGCGAGCCTCGTGTTCTCCAATATCGTCTACACGCTTACGGTGTCGTTTGGCGATATCGGTAAGGCACTCGCTGTCGTGCTGCTGGTCATGCAGGTCGGTGGTTCGGGCGGCACGTTCCCCATCGAGATGACCGGCCCCGTGTTCCAGGCAATCTATCCGTTCCTGCCGTTTACCCACGGCATCAACGCCATGCATGCCGCCATGGCCGGTGCCTACCATATGGAGTACTGGATTGAGCTAGGCATTCTGGCGAGCTATCTGATTCCGTCGCTGGCACTGGGTGTCGTCTTCCGCCGTCCGGTCATCAAAGCCAACGACTGGATCATCGAAAAGCTGGAGTCAACCAAATTGATTTAATACAGCAATGTAAACGCCGTCGGAACATCGAGGTCTTCCAACCCGATGCTTTAGCGTAATGAATTGCACGGGCTGCTTGATTGTTGCTACAGTAGCGGGGCGTACCGGGGGTCCGGTGCGCCCTGTTTTTATTTGACCATGAGGCGGCACGCAGCCATACGCGTGCGGACACCACGCCCAGTTTGAGTGTGAGGATGTTCCATGGCCCAATACGCTGCCAACGAAATCGAAAACATGCCCGATAGCCCTGTTGCTCGCGAGGACCTGGGCGCGGGCGGCACTTCCCGTGGTGCCGGTGCTCGTTCGCCGTTGTTCTGGAAAGTTCTACTGCTTTCGGTGGCGATTATCTGGGGTTACTCCTTTACCACTATGAAAGACGCGCTCGACACCATTCCGGTGTTCGAACTGCTCTATATTCGTTTTCTTCCCGCAGCGCTGGTCATGCTTGTTATCTTTCGCAAGCGTATCGCCGCCCACTTTAACGCTCGCAATCTGATTGTTGGTCTGGGCATGGGCGCGCTCATGTGGGCAGCCTATGTCTTGCAGACGGTCGGTCTGGCTCAGACCACGGCGGGTAAGAACGCTTTTTTGACGGGTACCTATTGCATTTTGGTCCCGTTCGCGAGCTATTTCCTAAGCGGCGAAAAGCTCACTCGTTACAACTTGGGCGCCGCATTGCTCTGTCTGGCGGGCATTGGCCTGGTGGCGCTCGATAGCGTCGAGTTCAACATCGGTGATGCCATCACGCTGGGCGGCGCGGTTTTCTTTGCCATTCAGATGTCGGTGACGGCCAAGTACGGCCGAAAGATGGACATCAACGTCATCACGTTTTGGATGTTTGTGGGCAATGGCGTCCTGAGCCTTATCTCGTCGCTGTTGTTCGAGACCCAAGCGCCTGCGTCCGTGTGGACGCCGAGCTTTATCGGCGCGATGGCCTTTCTCTCGGTGGGCTGCACGTGCGTGGCGCTGCTCATCCAAAACGTCGGCTTGGCGCACGTCCCGGCCTCGACGGGCTCATTGCTCCTATCGATGGAGTCCCCTTCGGGTGTGTTGTTTTCGGTGCTGTTGATGGGTGAGGCGCTCACCTCGCGCCTGCTCGCCGGCTTTGCGCTCATCTTCCTGTCGATTATCTTGAGCGAGACGCATTTCGATTTTTTGCGCCGAAATAATTGCGCGCAATTGTAAACAACTTGTTGCGCCGCCCTTCTGGGGCGGCATTTTTTATGCATCGCCCTTAAAGTAGTTTTTTGCACTTTACGCTATCAAAGTGCTTGCTGCAAAAACGTTACTGGAGGGCATCTATGGCACCAGCTCTGTCCAATTTCCAACCGCAACCAGCGCCTCAGGCTACCGCAGCGGCGCAGACCGCTATCGGTGACGGTCTTGTCGCAGAAGCTCAGGCTTTTGCAGACGAGCTCGCTGCGTGGCGACACGATCTACACCAGATGCCCGAGCTCGGTAACAATCTTCCGCAGACGTCTGCCTATATCCAGGCACGTCTGGACGAGATGGACATCCCCCATACCACGCTCGTCGATGGTTCCTGCGTTGTGGGCCTTGTCGGCGCCGGTGCGGCCGCGGCTCAGGGCGATGGCGTCTGCACGGACGAGCAGGCTGGAACGGTCGTCATGCTCCGAGGCGATATGGATGCCCTACCCGTTGTCGAGGAATCCGGCGAGCCCTTTGCATCCACCAATGGCTGCATGCATGCTTGCGGTCACGATATGCACGCGACGGCGCTGCTTGGTGCGGCGCGCCTGCTCAAGGCCCGCGAGGCCGAGCTCGTCGACGCCAATGCCACCGTCAAACTGCTGTTCCAGCCGGGCGAGGAGACCTTTGAGGGAGCACGCGCTGCCATCGCCGATGGCCTGCTGCAGAACCCGCGCCCTCAGGCGGCCTTTGCCATGCATGTCAACAGCCAGTCGCCGCTTGGCCTGGTGCTCTATGGGAGCCCGGCGCTTTCGGGCGTGTACGGTTTTCGCATCACGCTGCAGGGCAAGGGCGGCCATGGCTCGAGCCCCGAGATTTGCATCGACCCCATCACGGCAGGCGTGCATGTGCACCTGGCGCTCCAGGAGCTTATCTCCCGCGAGGTGCCGGCGGCCAAGGAAGTCGCACTTACCGTGGGTAAGTTCGCTGGCGGCTTGGCGGCCAACGTCATCCCCGACACCTGCGTGCTCGAGGGAACGCTGCGCGGCTTTGATGTTGAGCTCATGGAGCACCTCAAGACCCGCATCGCGGAGGTCGTTAACGGCGTTGCCACAACATATCGTACGCCGGCGACCATCGAGACGCTTTCGGATGTTCCGCCGCTTGTACTCGACAGCGATATGACTCAGGCGTCGCTTGGCTATGTGGGCGCAGTGCTGCCCAAGGCGGCTTTCTTGCCGCTTTTCCATGCCATGGCGAGTGAGGACTTTGCGCTTATCTCGAGCGAGATTCCGAGTGCATACTTTACCGTGGGCGCGGCCGTAACCGACACGGACGAGCATTTTGCCCAGCACCATCCCAAGGCACGTTTTAGCGATGCCGAGCTGCCGCTCGGTGCCGCGGCTTATACCGCCGTCGCTTTGGGCTATATCGCCGACCACCGGTAGCACCCAACCTTGCCTTTCAAGCCTGCGGGCATGGCCGTAAGGCCTATGCCCTTGTCTTTCAAGGCAATCTTGGGCACTGCCGGCGCCCGGCGCCGGCTATTTGTTTGTTAAATAAGGAGCAGTATGTCCCAGCAGCGTAAGTTCTTCCCCGGTTGGCTCGTCGTGGCCTCCGGCTTTGTCATCATGGCCACGTGCTACACGATTTTCGTCAACTGCATGAGCCTGTTCCAGCCGCTGATCGTTAGCGACCTGGGCATTTCCCTTGCGCAGTACAACATTTCCAATGCCATCTCCACCGTGGTGAGCGTTGTGGGTTCGCTTGTGATCGGCCATGTGGCCGATAAGGTGAGCGGCCGCGTTCTGGGCTCCCTCACCGTTATCGCCACCTCTGCCGTGCTTGTCGGCATGAGCTTTGTCGGTGAGCTGTGGCAGGTCTACGTGCTCTTTGCCGTTTCGGGCTGCTTCGCTGTGGCCTCGACCCGTCTGCTCATTAGCCTTGTGACCGCCAACTGGTTTACCGCTAAACGCGGCCTTGCCATTTCCATCGCACTTTCGGGCTCGGGCTTTGGCGGAGCCATTCTCTCGCCGATCGTGAGCTCTCTTATCGTGAGTGTGGGCTGGCGCTCTGCGTTCCTGGTACTCGCTGCCGTCTGCATGGTGGCGGCACTGCCCATCACGGCTTACTCCTTCCGCACCAAGCCTTCCGAGATCGGCCTTAAGCCGCTCGGCGAGAACCCGGGCGATCCGTCCGTCTCGACGGCTGGCGACAAGGACGAGCGCACGGCGCCCGAGGTTAGCGTCGGCTGGTCTCGCATCAAGAAGAGCCCGGCGTTTTGGCTGCTCGTCGTTGCCTTCCTCTTTATGGGCTTGGTCAATGGCGCCATCCTGCCCAACCAGGTCACCAACATGACGAGCGTTACCGTCAACGGCGCCAAGATCGTCACGGGCGGTCATGATCCCATGTGGGCGGGCACGGTGCTTTCGGCCTATATGGTCACCGTCGTTATTGCCAAGATTTCGCTCGGTGCGATCTATGACCGCTTTGGCCTGCGCTTTGGCAATATCCTTGGCTCCGTTGCGTGCATTATCGCCTGCGTGGCGCTGTGCTTCCCGACGACGGACCTCGGTCCTATAGTCGCCGCTGTGAGCTTTGGTATCGGAACGTGCATGGGCACCATCACGCCCACGATCGCGGCTTCCAAGCAGTTTGGCATGGCCGACCTTGGCAAGGTCACGGGAACCATCACTTCGCTCGAGATGGTCGGCGGCACCGTAGGTGCCATTGTCTCGGGCGTGCTGTTCGATGCCACGGGCTCCTTTGCGAGCACCTGGATCGTGTGCCTGGCGTGCTCCGTGGTTATGCTCGTGTTCCTGCTGGCATCCGAGCCCATCGCCGCCAAGCTGCGCGCGAGCGTGGCGGGGGAGTAGGTAGGCCAAAGCGCATCGCCGCTTGTCCGCTTCGTCCGCGGCGGCGCGTCTGGCCGAACGAGTCCCCATACCCTCGTTCGGTCAGACGCGCCGCCGCGGTTTGTGTTTGTGCCGTATAATGACCATTACCTATGACGCGATACAAAAGAAAGGTGTTTGCCCATGCAGGCACAGAAGGCGGAGGGAACCCGCGACCTTATCGGCGCCGAGATGCGCGCCTGGCAAAAGATGCAGCAGATTGCGGCCGGCGTGTTCGAGCCGTTTGGTTTTAAACCCATCGAGACGCCCGCGATCGAGCAGGTTGACGTGTTTGTCCACGGTATCGGCCAGTCGACCGACGTCGTGCGCAAGGAAATGTTCCGCGTGTTCAGCGGTGCCAACCTGGAGCGCGTCTTTACCGAGGGCACCGACACCAAACTCAAGCCCAAGCAGCGCCTGGCACTTCGCCCCGAGGGCACGGCCGGCGTGGTGCGCGCCGTCGTCGAGAACAATCTGGTGCCCCAGGGCTCCACGCCGTTTAAGGCTTACTACGCCGAGGCCATGTTCCGCGGCGAGCGTCCCCAGAAGGGCCGCCTGCGCCAGTTCCACCAGGTGGGCATCGAGTGGCTCGGCGCTCCCGATCCGGCGGCAGACGCCGAGTGCATCATCATGCTCATGGAGTTCTACAAGCGCCTGGGCTTCGATCTTTCCAAGCTTCGTCTGCTCATCAACTCGATGGGTGACGCCCAGTGCCGTCCGGCTTATCGCGAGCAGGTTAAGCAGTTCATCCTCGATCACGCCGACGAGATGTGCGATGAGTGCCGCGAGCGCGCCGAGCTCAACCCGCTGCGTGCCTTTGACTGCAAGAACGACCACTGCCGCGAGATCATGGCCGAGGCTCCGCTGATGGGTGACAACCTGTGCGATGAGTGCCGCGAGCACTACGAGCAGGTCAAGCGCTATCTGGATGCCGCCGGTATCGAGTATGTCGAGGATCCCACCTTGGTGCGCGGCCTGGACTACTACACCCGTACTGTCTTTGAGGTCGAGGCCCCTGGCGCCGGCGTCGGCTCCATCGGCGGCGGCGGCCGCTACGATGGCCTGGTCGAGCTCGAGGGTGGCAAGCCCACGGCGGGCGTCGGCTTTGCTGTCGGTTTTGAGCGCGCCCTGCTGGCCCTGCAGGCCTTTGGCAGCGATTTGGGTGCCGATGAGGCCCCGTGCGTCTATGTCGCCAACGCCGGCAAGGAGCTGCGTCAGAACGTCTTTGCCATTACGCAGGAGCTTCGCGCCGCAGGTATCGTGACCGAGGCCGACTATCAGGGTCGTTCGCTCAAGGCCCAGTTTAAGCAAGCCGATAAGGTAGGCGCCAAGCTCATCTTGGTCCTGGGTGGCGACGAGCTTGCCGCCGGCAAGGTCAAAGTGCGCGACATGCAGAGCCATGACGAGGTGCTCGCCGATCTGGACAACGTCGTCGAGGCGGTTCGCGAGCGCCTGTAGCGCATCTTTTTGAGCTTCGGGCCTGCTAACGTGCCCTGCTCATGGAGAGCGATTGTTACGGGGGTGTTTCGCTTTTATGCGGAATGCCCCCGTTTACGTATGCCGCCCACCGAGAAATACGACCATTTAGGGCAAAAACCTATGCAATGCAGAAAATACTTTTGTGTGGTAAAGCGCAATCAGTGTCGAAAGTATTTCTCAAGCGCCTATAATGAATACCGCATGTTACGTGCATAGAAGGAGGAATGGGAGGAAACGTGGCTGAGAACCTAAGCAACCAGTCTGTACCCGAAGCCGCGGCGCGCGTCGCTGCCGTGGTCAACCGCCTCGTTAACCGAATCGGCTCGAATGCCGAGTCCAGGGAGCGTCTCGCCGAGATCGAGATCCCCGAGGAGCTGCGCGACAATCTGGCGCTGTTCTTGCGCCTGGAGCGCCGTGTGCTTAGCGAGTATGATCCCGAGATCGCGGACCTGTTCGACAAAATTTTGACAGCCGAGATTGTGGTCAATGCCGGCAACCCCGGTACCTGCGCTGCCGACGAAGCCGTCGACGAGCAGGGCGTGCCCACCGCCGACGAGCCCACTGCCGTGGCATTTCGTGAGGTCGTCGATTTGATCGACAGCCTGCCGCTCGATAAGCAGCAGGTCATCGTTCGCGCCTTTACGAGCTTTTTCCATCTGGCAAACCTGTCGGAGGAGAACTACCGTGTGGCGCAGCTGCGCGAGCGCGAGGCCGGTGCGTCGACCGATACCGAGGTCGATCCTGCCAACGAGCTTACCGTTGCCTATCACCAGCTGGTGAATGAGCTGGGTGTCGAGGGTGCCAACGAGCTGCTCGACAAGCTCGAGTTCCACCCTGTCTTTACCGCACATCCCACCGAGGCCCGTCGTAAGGCCGTCGAGGGCAAGATCCGCCGTATCTCCAACCTGCTGGAGGAGCGTCCGCGTCTGGGCGGCTCCGACCTGGTGGAGAACGAGCGCCATATGCTGCAGGAGATCGACGCCCTGGTGCGTACGAGTCCCATCGCGCTCAAGAAGCCCACGCCGGTCGAGGAAGCCGATACCATCATCGACATCTTCGATAACACGCTGTTCGACGTTATCCCCGTTATCTATCGTCGTTTTGACGATTGGGTGCTGGGCGACAAGGCCGGTACTGTGCCGCCGCTGTGCCCGGCGTTCTTCCATCCCGGCAGCTGGATCGGTTCCGACCGCGACGGTAACCCCAACGTCACCGCCAAGGTGAGCCGTGAGGTCGCCGCCAAGTACTTTACGCACATGGTGCTCAAGCTCGAGGACAAGTGCCGCCACATCGGCCGCAACCTCACGCTCGAGGCCACCTACAGCAAGCCGTCGGCCGAGCTCATTAACCTGTGGAACCATCAGGTCGAGATGAGCCCTCGTTACACGGCCCGCGCCGAGCTGATCTCCGAGCACGAGCCGCATCGCGCCGTCATGCTCGTCATGGCCGACCGCCTGAACGCCACCGTCCGTCGTATCACCGACACCATGTACCACAGCGCCGACGAGTTCCTGGATGACCTGCGCGTCGTCCAGCGTTCGCTGGCCGCCTGCGGTGCCGTCCGTGCTGCCTACGGCCCGGTCCAAACCATCATCTGGCAGGTCGAGTCCTTCGGCTTCCATATGGTCGAGATGGAGTTCCGTCAGCACTCCGTGGTGCATGCCCGCGCGCTTAAGGATATCCACGAGAACGGTATCCATGGCGACCTGCAGCCCATGACGCGCGAGGTCATCGATACCTTCCGCGCTATCGGCTCCATCCAAAAGCGCTACGGCAAGAAGATGGCGCACCGCTACATCATCTCGTTTACCAAGAGCGCTCAGCATGTGGCCGACGTCTTTGAGCTGGCCCACCTGTCCTTTGCACACGAGGAGGATGTCCCCGAGCTCGACGTGATCCCGTTGTTCGAGCAGCTCGAGGACCTCGAGGGCTGCGTCGACGTGCTCGATCAGATGCTTACGCTGCCCGTGGTGCAAAAGCGCCTTGCCCAGACCAACCGCCGCATGGAGGTCATGCTGGGCTATTCCGACTCTTCCAAGGATGCCGGTCCTACCACGGCCATGCTCGCGCTGCACTCCGCGCAGGAGCGCATCGCCAAGTGGGCAGAGAAGAACGATATCGACCTGGTGCTCATGCACGGTCGCGGCGGTGCCGTGGGCCGTGGCGGCGGCCCGGCCAACAAGGCCGTGCTGGCGCAGCCCAAGGGTTCGGTCAACTGCTTCTTTAAGCTTACCGAGCAGGGCGAAGTCATCTTTGCCCGTTACGGCAACCGCACGCTGGCTCAGCGCCATGTTGAGTCCGTTGCCGCCGCAACGCTTTTGCAGTCGGCCCCGAGTGTCGAGAAGACCAACACCGAGACCACGCAGAAGTTCTGGGATATGGCCGAGAAGCTCAACACTGCAAGCCACGAACGCTATCTGGACCTGCTGAACACCGAGGACTTTACACCGTGGTTCTCGACCGTGACGCCGCTGACCGAGGTCGGTCTGCTGCCGATCGGCTCCCCCCCCGCCAAGCGCGGGCCGGGGGGCCACGTCGCCCAGAT